>CALRYR010000443.1:0-4233 GCA_943372425.1 Variovorax sp. YR752
CGCGTCTCCGAACTCGGCGCGGCCATACTCCACAATGCCTTGCGACAGCACCAGCACGTCGAGTGTGTCGAACGGCGGTGTCCATGCCGCGATGGCCTGCGCGTCGGCAACGTCAACCTGCGAAAAATGCAGGCCGCCAAGGTCCGAACCTTCGTCCGTCCGGTAGTCCTCAGCGCGGGCGCGCGTTCCCCAGACGTGCACGTCGGCACCAGCCGAGCGGAACGCCTGGGCCACGCCATTGCCAATACCACTGGATCCACCGACGACAAGCACGCGTTTCCCGTCGAAGCGCAGGTTCGCTTGGTCGTCGGATCGGAATGTTGAGCTTGCAGTATTCATGGATTGGTTTCGTCGCAGGAACGATGTCTCGCGGCACCTCGGCCGACGCGGCGCCGGTGTTGGATAAGTGCCTTAGCCGGACTCATTCGAGCTTGATGTTGGCGGACCGGATGGCCGAACTCCAACGCTGCGCATCCTTGCGCATCACCTCGCCGAAGGAATCCCGCAGCGCCAATGACACCTGGAAGGCCCACTGTTCGCTTCAGCGCGCCTTGACATCTGGCTTCTGGACGTATTTCTGGATGTTGTCGGCCACCTTGTCCGCGATCGGTGACGGGCTGCCCGCCGTCGAATACTCGGACGACGCACCGCTTGGTCATGGTGCCGGTGTTGATGTTCGCAGCCCGCGAATGGCGTCCATCGACGATCGCCTTCATACCAGGCGGCTGGTGCGGCCAGCCCAGTATCGGTCGCGCAGCAGACGCTTGTAGAGCTTCCCGTTGTCCTGACGGGGCAGCTGAGCCTCGAAGTCGACGCTGCGTGGGCACTTGAGCGCAGCCAGGCGCGAGCGGCAATAGGCGATCAGTTCGGCCTCCAGCGCAGGCCCGGCCTCACCCATGTCCAGGGGCTGCACCACGGCCTTGACCTCCTCGCCGAACTCGGGATTGGGCACACCGAAGACCGCCACATCAACCACCTTGGGATGCAGCGTCAGCACGCCCTCGGCCTCCTGCGGATAGATATTCACACCGCCGGAGATGATCATGTAGGCCTTGCGGTCGGTGAGGTACAGGTAGCCTTCCTCGTCCAGATAGCCGACATCGCCCAGCGTGGACCAGCCCTTGTCGTTGAACACGACCTCTGTCTTTCCAGGGTCGTTGTGGTACGTGAAGCGCCGGCTGCCTTCGAAGTAGATCGTCCCCGGCACGCCCGGGGGCTGCAGCTCACCGTCCTCGCCGACGATTCGAACGGTATTGAGCAGCGCCTTGCCCACCGAGCCGCGGTGCGACAGCCATTCTGCGGACGTGATGAAGGTACAGCCCGAGCCTTCCGAGCCGCTGTATTGCTCGACGATGCACGGGCCCCACCAGTCGATCATCTTCTGCTTGACGTCGGCCGGGCACGGGGCCGCAGCGTGCAACGCGCATTTGAGTGACGAGAGGTCGTACCGCATTCGCACCGCATCAGGCAACTTCAGCATGCGCACGAACATCGTCGGCACCACCTGGGTGTGCGTGATGCGGTGTTGCTCGATCAGCGCAAGAAAAGCTTCGGGGTCGAACTTTTCCATCACCACGACAGTGCCTCCCATGCGCTGCACGGCCGTGCAGAAGCCCAAGGGCGCCGCGTGGTACAGCGGGGCAGGCGACAGATAGACCGTGTCGTCGTCGTAGCCCAGCGTGCGCGCGAACTGCGCCATGATGGGCACCATCACCCCGATCGGGTTGTTCGCGAACGGCACCTTGATGCCCTTGGGCTGGCCGGTCGTGCCCGAGGAATACAGCATATTGTGCCCGCCGACCTCGTCGACGATCGCCGTGACCGGACGGGAAGCGATGGCGTCCTCCCAGGACGCGAATGCGCCGAAAGCTGCATCGACCGCGAAGTACTTCTGCACGCCGGGACACAACGCGGGCATCTGCTGCGCAAGCTCGCGCATCCCCGCTGACGACACCAGCGCGTGGGCGCCGCAGTCGTTGACGATGTAGGCCGCCTCGGCCGCGCTCAGATGCGTGCTGATGGGTGTGAAGTACAAGCCCGCACTCATCGCGGCCCAGTAGACCTCGTAGAAGCGGATGTTGTTTTCCATCAGCACGGCAAGGTGGTCGCCGGGCTTCAGGCCGATGGCACGCATCAGGTGCGCGCCCTGGTTGGCGCGTGCCACGAGTTCGGCAAATCTCAGCGTCGCACCCGTGGCGGCCATGATGACGGCGGGCTTATCCGGATGGCTGAGGGCGACGATGGAAGGGTGGGTCATGTCGGGTGATGGAAGTGCTCCCCGCGGAGGAGCGGGTATGGAAGATCTGAGATTGCACGCACAAGCACTCTCGTGAAACCGTGTCTTCGCCATTGACATCGGCCCGGGTTTGTCGCATACCTATGGTTCAACCATTTTGTTCTATGATGCTCAGCGCGCAGCATCACCTTGGCCCGCCTTGACGGAATCAGCCCGCAATCCAGCGTAAGAAGACTCACGCGCTGGCTCAACCCTGAAGTCACTCAATCATTGCAACCACAGGCCTTTTGATGGACCCCAACAGCCATGCCCAAGACGGCGCCCTTCTCGACGACCTGCTGACCCGGCGCCACAGCTGCCGCGGATTCCTGCCCGATCCGGTCCCCCGCCCGACTATCGAACGCTTGCTGGCCATGGCGCAACGCAGCGCTTCATGGTGCAACGCCCAACCCTGGCAGGTGGTCGTCACGAGCGGACAGGCCACCGAGCGCTTTCGGCGCCTGCTGCTCGACAACGCCGGCGCACCGGCCGCCCCCGACTTTCCCTGGCCGCGCGAATACCAAGGCGTCTACCAGCAACGACGCCGCGAATGCGGCCTCGCTCTGTACGACAGCGTCGGCATCGCACGAGGAGACCGCGAGGCATCGGCGCGGCAGGCGAAGGAGAACTTCCGGTTGTTCGGTGCGCCCCACGTCGCGATCATCACCACGGACGAGGCGCTTGGCGTCTATGGCGCGGTGGACTGCGGCGCCTATGTCGCCAACTTCCTGCTGGCTGCGACCAGCCTGGGCATTGCCACCATCGCCCAGGCTGCACTGGCCGCCCGCGGCCCGCTCGTGCGCCAGCACTTCGGGCTGCCAGACAGCCGGCGTCTGGTGTGCGGCATCTCCTTCGGCTTCGCCGACACGGCACATCCGGCCAACGCCTTCCGCACCCGCCGTGCCCCACTGGCCGATGCCGTGCAGTGGGTCGAATGAGCCGCGACGGCTGACGACCCTCCACCTTTCCCGAAAGACCAACCGACCATGCATCAAGCGCAATGGATGAACGCGGAACTCGAATCACTGCGCGATAGCGCGCGGCGCTTCTACGACACCGAACTGGTACCGCACGAGGCACGATGGAGCGCTCAGCAGCACGTGGACCGAGAGGTCTGGTACAAGGCCGGCGCCGCCGGCCTGCTATGCCCCGGCATCGCAGAAGAATACGGCGGCGGTGGCGGCAATTTCCTGCATGAGGCCGTGATCTTTTCCGAGCAGGCGCGTGCCATCGCGGGAGGGCTGGGAAATTCGCTGCACAGCGGCATCGTCGCGCACTACATCCAGAACTTCGCAAGCGAAGGCCAGAAACGCAAGTGGCTGCCGAAGATGGCCACCGGCGAACTCATCGGCGGCTTGGCCATGACCGAGCCGGGCACCGGCACCGACCTGCAGGCCATTCAGACGCGCGCGATGCGCGATGGCGACCACTACGTCGTGGATGGCGCCAAGACATACATCACCAACGGCGGCAGCGCCAACCTGATCTGCCTGGTCGCAAAGACCGACCCTGCACAGGGCGCGCGGGGCGTGTCGATCGTCGTGGTCGAGACCGAACACGTCACAGGGTTTCGCCGCGGTCAGCCCCTGCACAAGATCGGCATGCACTCCCAGGACACCTGCGAGCTGTTCTTCGACGGCATGCGCGTGCCCAGCGAGAACCTGCTCGGTGCTGAGGAAGGCCAGGGCTTCAAGCAGTTGATGAAGGAGCTGGCGCGCGAACGCATCATCACCGCGCTGATGTCGCTGGCCTGCATGGAACGCGCGATCGAGGACACGCTGCAGTTCACGGCAGACCGCAAGGTCTTCGGCCAGCCGCTGCTGTCGATGCAGAACACGCGCTTCAAGCTGGCCGAGTGCGAGACACAGGCGCACCTGGCCGGCGCCTTTCTCGACGACTGCGCACGCCGCCTGCTCGCCGGCCAGCTCTCGCCCGCGACAGCAGCCATGGCCAAGTGG
>CALRYR010000444.1:0-4215 GCA_943372425.1 Variovorax sp. YR752
TGGTGAGCGCATGGATGTCGGAGCGCGCCACGCGCGAATGCAGCACGTCGCCGACGATCGCGACCGTGAGGTTCGAGAAATCCTTCTTGTAGTGACGGATCGTGAACATGTCGAGCAGCCCCTGCGTCGGGTGCGCATGGCGGCCGTCGCCGGCGTTCACCACGTGCACGTGCGGCGCGACATGCTGCGCGATCAGGTAGGGCGCACCCGACTCGCTGTGGCGCACGACGAAGATGTCGGCCGCCATGGCGGAGAGGTTGGCGATGGTGTCGAGCAGCGACTCGCCCTTGCTCGCCGATGAACGCGCGATGTCCAGGTTGAGCACGTCGGCCGACAGCCGCTTGGCCGCGATCTCGAAGGTGGTGCGGGTGCGCGTCGAGTTCTCGAAGAACAGGTTGAACACGCTCTTGCCGCGCAGCAGCGGCACCTTCTTCACCTCGCGGTCAGAGACGCTGGTGAAGTTGGCGGCCGTGTCGAGGATGTGCGTGAGGATGCTTTTCGGCAGGCCCTCGATCGACAGCAGGTGGATCAGTTCGCCGTGCTTGTTGAGTTGCGGATTGCGCTTGTAGAGCACGTCAGGACTCCTTGACGTCGAAGCTGAAGGCGCCGCCCTCGCCGCGTGCCAGCGCGAGCGATCGCGCGGCCGGCAGCGTGAGTGTCGCGGCCGCGAAATCGGCCGCCACCGGCAACTCGCGCCCACCCCGGTCGACCATCACTGCCAGCCGCACGCAGGCCGGCCGGCCGAAGTCGAACAGCTCGTTGAGCACGGCGCGGATGGTGCGCCCGGTGTAGAGCACGTCGTCGAGCAGCAGCACATCGGCGCCGTTCACGTCGAAGGGCAGCGCGGTCTGCGCGCTCGACGACAGGCCGCGCCGCGCGAAGTCGTCGCGGTGCATGGCCGACGAGATCACGCCCGGCGCGCCGGCCAGGCCCAGGTCTTTCTGCAGGCGCTCGACCAGCCAGGCGCCGCCGGAGGTGATGCCGACCAGGCGGGTGTCGGGCCGCATCAGCGCTTGCACGCCGCGCAGCAGGTCGCGGTAGAGCGACTCGGCTTCAGGGATCGAGTTCAAGGAAGGCTCCTCAGGAATTGCTCAAGGATGATGCAGGCCGATGCGGCATCGGCGTCGCGCGCACCGGAGGCGAGCGCCTCGGTCGTGCTGTAGCGCTCGTCGACCTCGTACACCGGCAGGTTGAAGCGGCCGCGCAACTGGCGCGCGAACTTCTGCGCGGCGCGGGTGTTGTCGTGGGCGGCGCCGTCGGGATGGAAGGGCACGCCGATCACCAGCGCGTCGGGCTGCCATTCCTTGATGCGCGCGGCCACCTGCACGAAGCGCGCGTCGCCCTCGGCCTTGATGGTCGGCTGCGGCGACGCGGTGCCGAGCAGCCGGTTGCCGGTGGCGACGCCGGTGCGCTTCTGGCCGTAGTCGAAGGCCAGGAAGCTTTGGAAATGGGGCGGGACGGGGGCGGAAGGAGCGGGAGCGGAGGCAGAAGCGTCGGGCATGACGGCCTTCATGCGTGGCCCGCGTCGGGGGACAGCTTCCAGGCCTCGAGCCCCAGCAGCAGCAAGGCGCGGTCGTAGCGCTCGGCGATCGGCGTGTCGAAGATGACCGCCGGGTCGGCGCCCACGGTGAGCCAGCTGTTCTCGGCCAGTTCGCTTTCGAGCTGGCCTTCGCCCCAGGCCGAATAGCCGAGCGACACCAGCACCTTGCGCGGGCCGGAGCCGGTGGCCAGTGCCTCCAGCACGTCTTTCGAGGTGGTCATCTCGAGACCGCCGGGGATCGTCATGGTCGACGCGTAGACCGATTCCTCGGGCTTGTCGGCGTCGGCGAACACCGGCTCGTGCAGCACGAAGCCGCGCTCGGTCTGCACCGGGCCGCCCTGGAACACCGGCGCGTTGCCGAGTTCGGGACGCGAGAGATGCAGCTCGATCTTCTCGAACAGCACCTTGAGGTTGGTGTCGCTGGGCTTGTTGATGACGAGGCCGAGCGCGCCGCGCTCGCTGTGCTCGCAGAGGTAGACCACGCTGCGGTTGAAGGCCTGGTCTGCCAGCCCCGGCATCGCGATCAGGAAATGATGCGTGAGGTTCATCGGGGCAGAATCGGAAGACATGCCCCCGATTTTACTGGCCGTCGACAAAACCTACCCCAAGGGACTCATGTGGTTCCGCCGGGACCTCCGCGTGGACGACAACGCGGCCCTGTGGCGAGCGCTGCGCACCTGCCGCGAGGTGGTCTGTGCCTTCGTCTTCGACAAGGCGATCCTCGACAGCCTGCCGAGCGCCGACCGGCGCGTGGAGTTCATCCGCGAATCGCTGGTGGCGCTCGACGCCGACCTGCGCGCGCTGGGCGGCGGGCTGATCGTCCGCCACGCCGTGGCCGAGGAGGAGATTCCCGACCTGGCGCATGCGCTGGACGTGCAGGCCGTGTTCGCCAACCGCGACTACGAGCCCGCGGCCGTCGAACGCGACGTCAAGGTCTTCGGCGCGCTGGCCAACGCCGGCATCACCTTCCACACCGCCAAGGACCAGGTGGTGTTCGAGCAGGCCGAGGTGCTGACCAAGGTCGGCCAGCCCTACACGGTCTTCACGCCCTACAAGCGCGCGTGGCTGGCCAAGGTCGACAGCTTCTTCCTCAAGCCCTACCCATCGCGCGGGTATGCGGAATCGCTGATTGCGCCGCCCGCGCGCTACGACGCCGCCGTGCCGACGCTGGCCGACATCGGCTTCGAGGCCACCAACCTGTCGACGCTGGAAATTCCAACCGGCACCCAGGGCGGCGCGGCGCTGTTCGAGGACTTCTTCGACCGCATCGACCGCTACGACGACGCGCGCAACTTCCCGGCGGTGCGCGGCCCCAGCTACCTGAGCGTGCACCTGCGCTTCGGCACGGTGTCGATCCGCCAGCTGGCGAGCGTGGCCCACCAGCTGTCGCTGCAGGGAAACGCGGGTGCCGCGACCTGGCTGAGCGAGCTGATCTGGCGCGACTTCTATTTCCAGATCCTGGCGCACAACCCGCAGATGGCCGACGGCAAGAGCTTCCGGCCCGAGTACGACAAGATCATCTGGCACCACGGCAAGCATGCCGACACGTTGTTCGACGCCTGGTGCCAGGGGCGCACCGGCTACCCGCTGATCGACGCGGCCATGCTGCAGATCAACCAGAGCGGCTACATGCACAACCGCCTGCGCATGGTGGTGGCGAGCTTCCTGTGCAAGGACCTGGGACTGGACTGGCGCCGCGGCGAAGCCTACTTCGCGCTGCACCTCAACGACTTCGAGCTGTCGTCGAACAACGGCGGCTGGCAGTGGGCCAGTTCGAGCGGCTGCGATGCGCAGCCCTACTTCCGCATCTTCAACCCGGTCACGCAGAGCGAGCGCTTCGACCCCGAAGGCAAGTTCATCCGGCGCTACCTGCCGCAGCTCGCCAAGCTGTCGGACAAGGTCATCCACGCCCCCTGGACCGCCTCGCCGGTCGAGCTCGAAGCCGCCGGCCTGACGCTGGGCGAGCACTACCCGAAGCCGATCGTCGACCACGCCGAGGCGCGGGAGCGCACGCTGCAGCGCTACGGCGTGGTGCGCAAGCCGGCTGCGCGCGACTGAAACCTAAACGCTGCACGACGTCATCACTTTGGATGATGCCGTTGCAGTGCTCAACTGCGACGCTCCGGGGCCACTGCGAAGCCTTGTGCGCCGATTCCTACATACCTCGTCTGTGGGATTGACGGCGCGGCGCTTGCGCGTAGGGTCCGTGCAGGGAGTCGACCGATCAAGAACAGCCTGCGAGGTAATCGTGATCCAAGACCCCGTGCTCCATCGCACCCTCGAAGCCGCTCATCACCTGAGCGATGCCGCGCCTCCCTGGCCGGACGTGCTGGAGGGTGCCCGCCAGCTGATCGGCGGCGACAGCGCCAGCTTCATCCTGTTCAGCCGCACCGGCGAGCTGCTCGACTGCCAGCAGACCGGCATCTCGGCGGCCGCCGAGCGGGACTACGTCGAGCACTATCACGCCCACGACATCGTCACGCCAGCGACGACCGGCTCGCCGGAAGGCACCTGGTTCGACACCGCAGAACTGTTCAGCCCGCACATGCTGTCATGCAACCCCTATTACGTCGACTTCATGTGCCGGCACCGCATGCGGCAGATGCTCACGCTGCTGGTGGAACAGTCGCCGACCCGCCACGGCGGCCTCACGGTGCAGCGTGCAGAACCGCGCG
>CALRYR010000445.1:0-4201 GCA_943372425.1 Variovorax sp. YR752
GGCATCCTGGCGACGGGCCTGTACCGGCTGCGCTTCGTCACGCACCTCGACGTGGACGCGGGCGGCGTCGATCGCGCACTGGTCGCTATCCGCGAGTTCTTCGCGCACTGAGGGCCTCGCGAATGCCGGACACCGCGCACCTCATCGCCTTCATCGTCGCAGGCTGGCTGCTCAACCTGACGCCCGGGCCCGATGTGCTCTACATCGTGAGCAACGCGCTGCGCTCGGGCGTGCGTGCGGGCGTCGTCGCCGGACTGGGCATCACGGCCGGCTGCTTCGTGCACATCGTGGCGGCGGCTGTAGGCGTGGGCACCTTGCTGGCGGCCTCGACGGAAGCCTTCACGGTGCTCAAGTACCTCGGCGCGGGCTACCTGCTGTACCTGGGCGCGCGGATGCTGTTCGCGAAACCGACGCCTGCGATGGCGACTGATGCCGCACCGATCGTCGACGCGCCGCCCGGGTTGAAGGCGATCTTCATGGGCGGCTTCTGGACGAACGTGCTCAACCCCAAGGTCGCGCTGTTCTTTCTTGCCTTCGTGCCGCAGTTCATCGCGCCGGATGCCAGCAACAAGGCCCTGGCCTTCGTGCTGCTGGGCCTGCTGTTCAACCTCAACGCGATACCGGTCAACACCGGCTGGGCCGTGGCGGCCGGCTGGCTGGCACGCCGCGGCACCGTGCGCCAGTGGATGCGCGTGCTCGACCGCGTCGCCGGAGCCATGTTCATCGGCTTCGGCATCAAGCTCGCGCTGTCCGACAACCCGCTTTCTTCGCCAACACACTGACACGGGAGACACCATGCCCATCACCCCCCAGGAAGCGCTGCAGCGCACCATCGAACACCGCGAGGTGTTCCACGACGAGATGCTGCACATCGTGCGGCTCATCATGAGCGGCGAGTGTTCGCCGGTGATGATGGCCGCGCTGATCACCGGCCTGCGCGTGAAGAAGGAAACCATCGGCGAGATCACCGCCGCCGCGCAGGTGATGCGCGAGGTGGCGACCAAGGTCGTGGTGGCGGACACGACGCACCTGGTCGACATCGTCGGCACCGGCGGCGACGGCTCGCACACCTTCAACATCTCGACCTGCTCGATGTTCGTGGCGGCCGCGGCGGGTGCCAAGGTGAGCAAGCACGGCGGGCGCAGCGTGAGCAGCAAGTCGGGCAGTGCCGATGTGCTCGAGGCGCTGGGCGTCAACATCAACCTGAAGCCCGAGCAGATCGCGAAGTGCATCGCCGATGTCGGCATCGGCTTCATGTTCGCGCCCAACCACCATCCGGCGATGAAGAACGTCGCCCCGGTGCGCAAGGAACTGGGCATCAAGACCATCTTCAACATCCTCGGGCCGCTGACGAACCCGGCCGGTGCGCCGAATATCCTGATGGGCGTGTTCCACCCCGACCTCGTGGGCATTCAGATCCGTGCGCTGCAACGGCTCGGTGCCGAGCACGCGATCGTGGTCTATGGCCGCGACGGCATGGACGAGATCTCGCTCGGCGCGGCCACGATGGTCGGCGAGCTGAAGGACGGCGAGATCCGCGAGTACGAATTGCACCCCGAGGACTTCGGCTTCGCGATGTCGAGCAACCGCGCGTTGCGCGTGGAGACGCCGGAGCAGTCGATGGCGATGCTGCGCGGCGTGCTCGACAACGAGCCCGGCGCGGCCCGCGACATCGTGCTGCTCAACGCGGGCGCCGCGCTGTACGCGGCCAACGTGGCCAGCTCGATCGCCGACGGCGTGGCGAAGTCGCGCGCTGCGCTCGACAGCGGCGCAGCGAAGGCCAAGCTGGCCGAACTCGTGGCCGCCACCGCCGCCTTCTGACGAGAAAGAAAGCCAGACCCATGTCCGACATCCTGAACAAGATCGTGGCTGTCAAGCACGAGGAAATCGCCGCGGCCAAGAAGCGCAGCCCGCTCGAAGCCGTGCGCTTCGACGCCGAGAGCCGGGTGCTGACCCGCGACTTCGTGGGCGCCCTGCGCCGCAAGATCGCGGCAGGCCAGGCCGCGGTGATCGCCGAGGTTAAGAAGGCCAGTCCGAGCAAGGGCGTGCTGCGTGCCGACTTCATCCCGGCCGACATCGCCCAGAGCTATGCCGAGGGCGACGGCGCCATCAGCGCGGCCTGCCTGTCGGTGTTGACCGATCGCCAGTTCTTCCAGGGCGGCATCGACTACCTGAAGCAGGCCCGCGCGTCGTGCGACCTGCCAGTGCTGCGCAAGGACTTCATGGTCGACGCGTACCAGATCTACGAATCGCGCGCGATGGGTGCCGACGCGGTGCTGCTGATCGCGGCCTGCCTCGACGATGCGCAGATGAAGGACTTCGAGGCGATCGCGCTCGGGCTGGGCATGGCGGTGTTGGTCGAAGTGCACGACGGCGCGGAACTCGACCGCGCGCTGAAGCTCAAGACGCCGCTGATCGGCGTCAACAACCGCAACCTGCGCAGCTTCGAGGTGTCGATTCAGACGACGCTCGACCTGCGTTCGCGGGTGCCGGCCGATCGCCTGCTGGTCACCGAATCGGGCATCACGACACGCGAAGACGTGGCGCGGCTGCGTGCCGCGGACATCCACGCCTTCCTGGTCGGCGAAGCCTTCATGCGCGCGCCCGAGCCCGGGGAGGCGCTGGCGGACCTGTTCCGCTGATGGCGCCGACGCAACTCACGAGCGCCGACCCGGCGGACTGGCCGGTCGCACCGGGCTGGCAGGCGCTGGTCGACGACTTCTTCGGGAGCGCGGTGGGCGTCAAGCTGCAGGCCTTCCTGCGCGAACGGCTCGACGCTGGCGCGGTGATCTTCCCGCCCCAGCCGTTGCGCGCGCTCGAACTCACACCGCCCGATCAGGTGCGCGTCGTGATCCTCGGGCAGGACCCGTACCACGGGCGCGGGCAGGCGGAAGGCCTGGCCTTCTCGGTGGCGCCCGGCGTGCCCCTGCCGCCGTCGCTGCGAAACATCTTCAAGGAACTGCAGCGCGATCTCGGCACGCCGCCGCCGGCCTTTCCGCAGCCTGGCGGCAGCCTGGTCAAGTGGGCCACGCACGGCGTGCTGCTGCTCAACACCTGCCTGACGGTGGAGGAGGGCCAGGCGGCCAGCCATTCGGGGCGTGGCTGGGAGCTGCTGACCGACGCGGTGATCCGGCAGGTGGCCGCGAGCGATCGGCCTGTCGTTTTCATGCTGTGGGGCGCGCATGCGCAAAGCAAACGCGCGCTGATCGATGCCAACCGCCATCTGGTGCTGACGGCCAACCATCCATCACCGCTGTCGGCGTTGCGCCCGCCGCTGCCCTTTATCGGCTGCGGTCATTTCGGCCAGGCACGTGCGTGGCGGGAGCAGCATGGCGGCTGAGGTTGTTGCTCCTGAGTTTGTAGCGCGTTGCATGAGCGCGACAAACGAAGCAGCATTCGCACGGGTTTCGAAGCTTCGACATGACGCCGGGTCTCCGGAACTGACTTCAAACCGTGCTATATTTCGAGGTTCGCCGGAGAGGTGGCCGAGTGGTTAATGGCAGCAGACTGTAAATCTGCCCTCTTACGAGTACGCTGGTTCGAATCCAGCCCTCTCCACCAGCGATGAATTTGGTTTCTAAGAGCGATTGGATCTAGCGCTTTGGGTGCCTTGAAGTGCCCCCGATGCGGGAGTAGTTCAATGGTAGAACCCCAGCCTTCCAAGCTGATGACGCGGGTTCGATTCCCGTCTCCCGCTCCAAGAGACTCGGTTCGTGGTTGGTGTCTTCGGTGTTGAATGCCCTTTTGGCTCAGTGGTAGAGCACTCCCTTGGTAAGGGAGAGGTCGCGGGTCCGATTCCCGCAAAGGGCACCAGATATGTCGGGGTTGCAGCCGTCGCGCGTGCGGCCCCATGTGAATGTGTTGATCTCGTTTTTTTCGGAGTCGAGAAAATGGCAAAAGGTAAATTCACCCGCACCAAGCCTCACGTGAACGTGGGCACGATCGGTCACGTCGACCACGGCAAGACCACGCTGACGGCTGCGATCGCAACCGTTCTGTCGGCCAAGTTCGGTGGCGAAGCCAAGAACTATGCCGACATCGACGCAGCGCCTGAAGAAAAGGCCCGCGGCATCACGATCAACACCGCGCACGTCGAGTACGAAACGGCCAACCGCCACTACGCACACGTCGACTGCCCCGGCCACGCCGACTACGTGAAGAACATGATCACCGGCGCCGCTCAGATGGACGGCGCGATCCT
>CALRYR010000446.1:0-4189 GCA_943372425.1 Variovorax sp. YR752
AGCGCCAGCCGCGCGTGCCGGGCCTGTGCCTTGAGCGTGCGCGCCACCAGCGACGGAATCTGGCTGCGTTCCCACGAGGGCAGCACGTAGCAGAAAGCCCAGGCCAGGGCGGCACCGATCAGCGTGTCGGCCACGCGTTCGAGCAGCGCGAAGGTGGGTGCCGCACCGACGTTGAGCATGTGCGCCTGCACCAGACCGAGCACCGTCGCGGCCACTGCGGTGATCAGGTAGCGCCGCACCGCGAAGCCGTGCGCGATCGCCTGCGCCACCACCGACGCGACCAGCATGCCGATGGCTGAAGGATGGGTCGACAGCAGGGCCACCGCGAAGACGCAGCCGAGCAGCGTGCCGGCCACGCGGGCGTTGCGGCGGTCGAGTGTCTGCGACAGGCTGCCGCGCAACACGACGACGATGGTCAGCAAAATCCAGTAGTCGTGCGAGCCCCAGGGCAGCATCAGCGCGATGCCGTAGCCCGTGCCGATGGCGAGCGATGCGCGGATGGCATGCCGCAGCGGCGGGGCGTCCCAGCGCCAGAGGGAGAACAGGGGGGTCCACGACCAATCCGTCGGGCTGACGAACACCTTCCAGTTGGCGCGCACCACGGCCAGGTCGGGCTGGAGGTCACCGCGCGCCATCGCCACCAGGCGCAGCACCTCGTCGTTGATGTGGCCGATGCGGCTGGCCAGGCCGCGCGCCAGCATGGCGGCGGTCGGGCCAGGTGGTGCGTGCGGGTGTGACGGGTCCGGCGGGAGGTGGATGGCCGACAGCTGCGGGCGGCGGTCGGGCACCGGCTCGGGCTTGCGCGCCAGCAGCAGGGCATCGGCCAGCGCAGCCGTGTCGTCGGCCAGTGCTTCGAGCACGCGGCGCATCTCCATCAGCGCCGGGGCATGGGCGGGGTTGGTCTGCAGCGCCTCCAGGTCGAGTTCGCTCGCAAGGAGCTGGTCGCGCATCTCCAGGACGACCATCAGCATGCCGGCCAGGCGCTGGCGGTAGGCGGTGCGCAGCGACTCCAGCACGATGTCGCGCGTGGCCTGCAACTGGTCGGCCAGCGCGGCCTGCTCGCGCAGCAGGCGGCCCAGCAGCGGCGCGGGCGTCTCGCGCACGTCGCCGGATTCGTCGCGCGAGCTGAACTGGCTGGCTTCGGTGCGCATCAGCGCCGACAGCGACAGCAGCACGTCGGCCATCGCCTGCACCCGGTAGCGGCCGTTGAGCGCCAGGTTGGCAAGCACGGCGTAGACCACGTACAGCCCGGCGCCCAGCCCGAAGATCATCGTGCGGTGCAGCGCTTCGTCCAGCCCCTCGGGCTTGGGCGTGGCCATCGAGAAGATCATCGAGAACATCACCGCGATCGCGATCGGGATGCCGCGCTTGCCCCAGGCCATGGCCGTGAAGGCGAGGAAGGTCGCGGGCACCAGCAGCAGCCCGAGGCGAATGGGCGCGGCGTGCAGCATCTGCACCGCGAAGAACAGCGGCAGGCCGATGAGCGGTGCCGGCAGCATCTGCCAGAACTTGCCGCGGCGTGGGCCGGGCAGGTCGGGCGGGGCGGTGACGATCACGCCGACGGCCGCCGACGACGCCGCGAAGGCGCCGAGCCAGGCGTGCACGCCGGCGGAGATCAGGAACAGGCCGAAAGCGACCGACAGGCCGTTGGCGATGTAGTGGCTCAGCCCGACGCGCAGGGCGGCCCGGCTGCGCTGGACGGCGGCGCGCGGCGCCTGCATCAGCGCTTGGCGGCGTCGCCCTCGGCGGGCGGGACGGCGGCGCCGTCAGCGGCCGGGTCGCGGCGGATGCGGGTCAGCTTGCGCGGTGCGGGCGCGGCGGGGGCCACTGCCGCGTCGCTCGCAGCCTCCTCTGCGTCGGCTGCGATGGTGCTGCGTGTGTAGATGTCGGTGGCGGATGCCTCGGCGTCCGGCGAGATCGAGGCCGACACGGCGCGCGCACGGTCGCTCGCGCGCATCTTGGCGTCGAGGCCGGCGAACTTGGAATACTGCGACAGCAGCGGCACCAGTTGGCCGTAGATGCGCGGCGCACCGGCCAGGCACTCGCGCTGCTCGAGGAAATCGGGCTCGCCGGTGAAGTTGCCGATCAGGCCGCCGGCCTCGGTCACCAGCAACGAGCCGGCCGCCACGTCCCAGGGGCTCAGGCCGGTCTCGAAGAAGCCATCGGTGAAGCCGGCCGCCACGTAGGCCAGGTCGAGCGCTGCGGCTCCGGGGCGGCGCAGGCCGGCCAGCTTGGGCATCAGGTCGGACATGATGGCCAGGTACTGCTTGAAGTTGTCGCCGGTGCGGAAAGGGAAGCCGGTCGAGATCAGGCACTCGTTGAGCTTGGTGCGCTTGGACACGCGGATGCGCCGCTCGTTCATGTAGGCGCCGCGGCCCTTGGTGGCGGTGAACAGGTCGTTGCGGCTCGGGTCGTACACGACCGCCTGCTCGACCTTGCCCTTGACCGCCAGCGCGATCGACACGCAGTAGACCGGGAAGCCGTGAATGAAATTGGTGGTGCCGTCGAGCGGATCGATGATCCAGACGTAGTCGGAGTCCTTGGCGCCGTGCTCGGTGCCGGATTCCTCCGCGAGGATGCCGTGGCCCGGGTACGCGGTGAGCAGCGTCTCGATGATGACGCGCTCGCTGGCGTGGTCGACCTCCGTCACGAAATCGTTCACCTGCTTCTGCGAGATGCGAACGGCTTCGACGTCGAGCGCGGCGCGGTTGATGATGGCACCGGCGGCGCGGGCGGCCTTGACGGCCACGTTGAGCATGGGATGGAGGTTGGGCGACGACATGAATTGTGGGAAGAGCGGGCGAGGGCGAGGTGCCCCGGGAAATGCAGCGCGGCGATGCGGGCGGCGAGAATCGGGGGATTTTACCGGCTCGCCGCGTCCTGCGTGCCGACCGGTGTTCCCGACTGCTTTCTCCGACCCCATGCGCACCCGCTTCATCCTGATCCAGACCAGCCACGCCGGCAATGTCGGCGCCGCCGCCCGTGCCATGAAAACCATGGGCTTCGGCGACCTCGTGCTGGTTGCGCCCCGCTGGGCCAACGTGCTGCGGCGCGAGGAAACCATCCAGCGGGCCAGCGGCGCTCTCGATGTGCTGGCCAACGCCCGGATCGTCGAGACCCTGGACGAAGCCCTCGACGGCGTCACGCACCTGTGCGCCACCGCGATGATCCCGCGCGACTTCGGTCCGCCGACGCGCACGCCGCGCGAGCACCTCGAGCCGCTGAGCCAGAGCGAGACGCCGCAGCACGTCGGCTTCCTCTTCGGGTCCGAGCGCTTCGGCATGCGCAACGAGGACGTCTACCGCTGCAACGTGGCGCTGAGCATCCCGGCCGATCCGAACTTCGGCTCGCTCAACCTGGGTGCCGCCATCCAGCTGATCGCCTACGAATGGCGCTTGGCGCTGGGCGGCTTTCCGGTGACCGAGTCGGTCGCGCCCACGCAGGCGGCCGACGCCCAGGCCGTGGCCGGCATGCTGGCGCACTGGGAGCGCTCGCTGGTGCAGATCGGCTTCCTCGACCCGGAGGCGCCCAAGAAGCTGATGCCGCGGCTGCAGCAGCTCTTCAACCGTGCGCAGCCGACGCCCGAAGAGATCCACATCCTGCGCGGCATCGCCAAGGCCATGGCCGACGCGAAAACCCCGCCGCCGGCGCGCTCCGGCGGCGCGGCTTAGACTGCGCGCCCGCTGTCCTTATGACGACAACATCCATGCTTTCGCGCCTGCGTTCCGACATCCAGTGCATCCTCGACCGCGACCCCGCGGCGCGCACGCGCTGGGAAGTGATCACCCTGTACCCCGGCTTCCATGCCGTGGTGCTGCACCGCGCGGCGCACTGGTGCTGGACGCACGGGCTCAAGTGGGTGGGCCGCTTCGTCTCGCAGTTCTCGCGCTGGGTCACCGGCATCGAGATCCACCCGGGCGCCAAGCTCGGCGAGCGCGTCTTCTTCGACCACGCGATGGGCGTCGTCGTCGGCGAGACCGCCGAGATCGGCGACGGCTGCACCATCTACCAGGGCGTGACCTTGGGCGGCACCTCGCTCTACAAGGGCACCAAGCGCCATCCGACACTGGGCCGCGACGTGGTCGTGAGCGCCGGCGCCAAGGTGCTGGGCGGCTTCGTGGTGGGCGACGGCGCCAAGATCGGCAGCAACGCGGTGGTCATCAAGCCGGTGCCGGCGGGCGCGACCGCG
>CALRYR010000447.1:0-4186 GCA_943372425.1 Variovorax sp. YR752
TGCTGATGGTGTTCGACAGCTACGCGACCTATCCGCTGGTCTACCCCAAGCTCGGCTTCGATGTCGCGAAGGACCTGCTGCCCGTCACGCAGATCGCGAGCAACCCTCTGGTGCTGGTGGTCAACCCCAAGGTGCCGGCCACGGACCTCAAGGGCTTCGTCAGCCTGCTGAAATCGCAGCCCGGCCGCTACAACTACGCGAGCGTCGGGCCAGGCTCCAGCAACCACCTGACGGCGGAATACTTCAAGGCTGAAACCGGCACCTTCGTCACGCACATCCCCTACCGCGGCGGTGGCCCGGCGCAGCAAGACTTGCTGGGCGGCCAGGTCGAGATGATGTTCCTGTCGGCCGTGTTGGCGCAGCCTCATGTCAAGGCGGGCAAGTTGCGCGCGCTGGCGCAGACCGGCGCGAAACGTGTCAGTGCCTACGCCGACACGCCGACCGTGGCCGAGAGCGGCTATCCCGGCTTCGAAGTGAACTCCTGGGTCGGCATGCTGGCACCGGCCGGCACGCCGCGCCCGATCGTCGACCGGCTGCAGGCCGAGATCCGCAAGATCGTCACCGACCCCGCCTTCGCGGCGCGGCTGCAGGAACAAGGCTTGACCGGCATCGCCAACACACCCGAGGAATTCGGCGCGGCGTTGAAGCAGGAGCAGGCCAAGTGGACGCGGCTGGTGCGCGACCGTCAGCTCAGCCTGGAATAGGCAGGCGATGAGCGCTCGCGACTTCATCCACACCACGCGCCCGCAACGTGTCGTGTTCGGCGCGGGCGCGCTGCAGCATCTGGCGCGGGAGATCGACGCACTGGATGCACGCCGCGCGCTGGTGCTGTGCACGCCGGAACAGCGCGGCCAGGCCGAGCGCGTGGCCGACATGCTCGGCGCCCGTGCGGCGGGCGTGTTCGACCGCGCGGTGATGCACGTGCCGATCGAGACGGCCCGCGAGGCGCGTGCCGTGGCGCAGCGCCTGGGGGCGGACTGCGCCGTGGCGATCGGTGGCGGCTCCACCACGGGGCTGGGCAAGGCCATCGCGCTCGAATCCGGCTTGCCGATCGTGGCCATCCCGACCACCTACGCGGGCAGCGAGATGACGCCGATCTACGGGCTCACCGAGCAGGGCCTGAAGAAGACCGGCAACGACGTCCGCGTGCTGCCACGCACCGTCATCTACGACCCCGAACTCTCGCGCACGCTGCCGGTGGGCCTGAGCGTGACCAGCGGCATCAACGCCATCGCGCATGCGGCCGAAGGGCTCTACGCGCGGGACGGCAATCCGGTGATGGACCTGATGGCCGAGGAGGGCATTGCAGCACTGGCGCGCGCACTGCCCGCGATCTGCGCCCAAGCCGATGACATCGACGCACGCAGCGATGCGCTCTACGGCGCCTGGCTCTGCGGCAGCGTGCTGGGCAGCGTCGGCATGGCGCTGCACCACAAGCTGTGCCACACGCTGGGCGGCAGCTTCAACCTGCCGCATGCGGAGGCGCACACAGTCGTGCTGCCGCATGCGCTGGCATTCAACGCCGCTGCCGCCCCGCAGGCGATGGCGCGCATCGCCCGTGCGCTGGGCACGCCGAGCGCCCCGCAGGGCGTGCAGGACCTGGCCCGTGCCAACGGCGCACCCATCGCGCTGCGCGACATCGGCATGAAGGAAGGCGACATCGACCGCGCGGCCGACATCGCGGTGCAGAACCCGTACTGGAATCCGCGGCCTTTCGGCCCCGCCGAGCGCGAGGCCATCCGTGCGCTGCTGCAGCGTGCCTGGGCTGGTGCGCCTCCCGGTTGATCCCGCATTCCCGTTCGCAGACTCAATAACAAGGAGACAGCCATGACCATCAATCGCAGACAGTTCACCCAGGCCGGCGCCGCCCTGGTGGCGGCAGGCGCGAGCCCGCTCGTGTTCGCGGCCGACACGTTGAAGATCGGCTACGTGTCGCCGCAGACCGGCCCGCTCGCGCCCTTCGGTGAGGCCGACAAGTGGGTCATCGAGCAGATGAAGACCGCGTTCAAGGATGGCATCAGCGTTGGCGGCCGGAAGTACGCGGTGCAGATTGTGCTCAAGGACAGCCAGTCCAACCCCAACCGGGCGGGCGAGGTCGCCAACGACCTGATTCTCAAGGACAAGGTGGCGCTGATCTTGACGGCCGGCACGCCCGAGACGGCCAACCCGGTGAGCGACGCGTGCGAACTCAACGAGGTGCCCTGCGTGTCGACGGTGGTGCCCTGGCAGCCGTGGTTCTTCGGCCGCAAGGGCGATCCGGTCAAGGGCTTCAACTGGACGTATCACCTGTTCTGGGGCCTGGAGGATGTCATCGGCACCTACACCAGCGGTTGGAAGACGGTGACCACCAACAAGAAGGTGGGTGGGTTGTTCCCGAACGACGGTGACGGCAATGCCTGGGGCGACAAGGAACTTGGTTTCCCGAAGCCGCTCGCACAGATGGGTTTCACGCTTACCGACCCCGGTCGCTTTCAGAACGGCACGCAGGACTTCTCGGCTCAGATAGCGGCCTTCAAGCGCGACGGCGTGGAGATCGTCACCGGCGTGGTGATTCCGCCGGATGCCAAGACCTTCCTGACCCAGGCCAAGCAGCAGGGCTTCAAGCCCAAGGTCATCACGCTGGGCAAGGCGCTTCTGTTCCCGGGCGCGATCGAGGCGCTGGGTGACTTGGGCCATGGCCTGTCGACGGAGGTCTGGTGGAGCCCGTCGCACCCGTACACGTCCAGCCTGACGAAGCAGAGCGCCAAGGCACTGGCGGACGCCTACGAGGCCGGCACGAAGAAGCAGTGGACGCAGCCGATCGGCTTCGCGCATGCGTTGTTCGAGGTGGCGTCCAGCGCGCTGTCGCGCGCCAAGTCGCTCAAGCCGGCGGACGTACGCGATGCGGTCGCGGCGACGACCATCGATTCGGTGGTCGGCCCGGTGAAGTGGGGCGGCGCGGGCCCGATGAAGAACGTCAGCAAGACGCCGCTCGTGCTGGGCCAGTGGAACAAGGGCAGCAAGTACAAGGTCGAGCTGAGCATCGTCAACAACGAACTGGCGAAGAACATTCCGACCGGCGGAACGCTGAAGCTGCTCTGAGATGGTGCTTCTCGCCCTTCATGCGGTCAGCAAGGCCTATGGCGCGCTCAAGGTCACCGACGACATCACGCTGGCGGTGCATCAGGGCGAGACGCTCGGCATCCTCGGGCCGAACGGTGCGGGCAAGACGACGCTGTTCAACCTGATCTCGGGCGACGTGCGCGTGGATGCCGGCCGTGTGGAGTACGAAGGGCGCGACATCACCGCACTCAAGCCGCACCAGCGCTGCCATGCCGGCATCGGCCGCAGCTACCAGGTGCCGCAGCCCTTCGGCAACATGAGCGTGTTCGAGAACCTGGTGACCGCCGCCTGCTTCGGCGGGCAGCAACCCGAGGCCGAGGCCTGGCAGACCGCGCATGAGATCCTGGGCCAGACGGGGCTCATGGCCCATGCCAACAAGCCGGCCGGCAGCCTCACCTTGCTCAACCGCAAGCGGCTGGAACTTGCGCGCGCACTGGCGACGCGGCCCCGGCTGCTGCTGCTCGACGAGATCGCCGGCGGGCTGACCGAGCACGAGGCGAAGCAATTGGTCGACGAACTCAAGCGCATCAAGGCGCAGGGTGTGACCATGATCTGGATCGAGCATGTGGTGCATGCCTTGTTGTCGCTGGCCGACCGGCTGCTCGTCATCAACTTCGGCCAAACGCTCGCAGAGGGCGAGCCGCATGCGGTGATGAACGACCCCGAGGTGCAGCGCGTGTACATGGGCATCGACGCATGACCGCGCTGCTCACCACGCAGGGGCTGCAGGCCTTCTACGGCGACGCGCAGGCCCTGTTCGGCGTCGACTTCGAGCTGGCCAAGGGCGAGCTGGTCGCCGTCATCGGCGCAAACGGGGCCGGCAAATCGACCTTCCTCAAATGCCTGGCCGGCCTGGTGCGTGTGCCACGCGAGGCGGTGCACTTCAAGGGCGAGGCCATCGGTGGCCTGCCCGCGGGTGAGATCGTGCGGCGCGGCCTGGCGCTGGTGCCTGAAGGCCGGCGCCTGTTCGCGAGCCTCAGTGTGGAAGAGAACCTGCTGATGGGCGGCACCACGCGGCGGCCGGGGCCGTGGAACCTGGCGCGCCTGTATGCGCTGTTCCCGATCCTGCACGAGAAGCGCGGGC
>CALRYR010000448.1:0-4166 GCA_943372425.1 Variovorax sp. YR752
TGCGCTGGGCGGCCTTCGTTGCGCCGGTGCTCTGGCGCATGCGCTGAGCGTCGACGGCCGGGCGCTCAGGCGCTTCGCTGCCGCAGGGCTTCGGCCACCTCACGGACCAGCGACGGGCCGCGGTAGATGATGCCGGTGTACATCTGCACCACGTCGGCACCGGCGGCGAGCTTGGCCTTCGCATCCTCGCCGCTCATGATCCCGCCCACGCCGACGATCGGGAAGCCGGCGCCCAGTGCGGCGCGAAACTGGGCGATCACCCGGTTGCTGGCTTCACGCACCGGCACGCCCGACAGCCCACCCGTTTCTTCCGCGTGCGGCAGGCCGGCCACGGCGTCGCGCGAGAGCGTGGTGTTGGACGCGATCACGCCGTCCATGCCGTGGCGCTGCAGCGCGGCGGCGATCACCTGAACCTGCGTCTCGTCGAGGTCGGGCGCGATCTTGAGGAACAGCGGCACGCGACGGCCATGCTGCCCTGTCAGCGCTTCGCGCCGTTCGACGATGGTGGCCAGCAGCGCATCGAGTGCCTCGTCGCTCTGCAGCGAACGCAGGTTGGCCGTGTTCGGGCTCGAAACGTTCACCACCACATAGTCGGCATGCGGGTACACCCCATCCAGGCACAGCAGGTAGTCGTCGATGGCACGCTCGATCGGCGTGCTGGCGTTCTTGCCTATGTTCAGACCCAGCAGCATCGGCGCGCGGCTGCCCTGGCCCGAGCGGAAGCGGGCGCGCTGCACGTTGGCGACGAAGGCGTCGAGCCCGTCGTTGTTGAAACCCAGCCGGTTGATGAGCGCCTGGCGCTCGGGCAGGCGAAAGATGCGCGGCTTCGGATTCCCGGGCTGCGGCTTCGGCGTGACGGTGCCCACTTCGACGAAGCCGAAGCCCATGGCCGCGAAGGCATCGATGCAGCGGGCGTTCTTGTCCAGCCCGGCGGCGAGGCCCACGCGGTTGGGAAAGCGCAGGCCGGCGAGGGTGACCGGGTCGTCGACGCGCGTGCTGGCGTAGGCGCAGGCCAGCGGCGTGTTTTGCGTGCGGGCCAGCATGCCGAGGGTCACCTCGTGGGCATGCTCGGCATCGAGGCCGAAGAGAAAAGGGCGGGCGAGCCCGTAGAGGGACGAAAGGGACATCGGATAATTCTCGGCTTCTAAGCCCCAGGATTCTCCCCGATGACCGCTTCCTCCTCCGCTCCGCTCACCCAGGACGAACTCAAGGCCCAGGTCGGCCGTGCCGCGCTGGCCTACGTGGTCGAGGGCGAGATCGTTGGCGTCGGCACCGGCTCCACCGTCAACAAGTTCATCGAGGCGCTGGCCACCATCAAGGACCGCATCCGCGGCGCGGTGTCGAGTTCGGTGGCCTCCACCGAACGCCTGCGTGCGCTCGGCATCGAAGTCTTCGACAGCAATGCGGTCGACGAACTGGCCGTGTACATCGACGGCGCGGACGAGATCGACGGCCACGGCTTCATGATCAAGGGCGGCGGCGCGGCGCTCACCCGCGAGAAGATCGTCGCCGCGCAGTCGCGGTCCTTCGTGTGCATCGCCGACGCATCCAAACGGGTCGACGTGCTCGGCGCGTTCCCGCTGCCCGTCGAGGTCGTGCCCATGGCGGCGCGCCGCATCATGCGGCAGTTCGAGCAGATGGGCGGCGTCGCACAGGTGCGTGAGAAGGACGGTCTGCCGCTGGTCACCGACAACGGCCAGCACATCGTGGACGTGAGCGGGCTGCGCATCGCCGACCCGCTGGGCTTCGAGTCGGCGGTGAACCAGTGGCCGGGCGTCGTGACTGTCGGTGTGTTCGCGCACCAGCGCGCGACGGTGTGCCTGCTCGGGACGCCGGACGGCGTGGAAACGCTGCGCTACAGCTGAGGGAGCCCTGGAGGACCCGCCGTCAGAACTGGATGCCGGCCGGGTTGCTCGGCGACGGCGCCGTCGGTGGCGGGACCGCCGGCCGCGGGCTCGTCACCGCCGTCGCTGCCGGCGCCGCCGGCGCCGCGGGGGCGGCCTGCTGCGCCACCATCGGCTGCGCCGGCGGGTTGCGGTAGCCCGCTGGCAGTCGAATGCTCTTGGAGTAGCCCGCCGCATCGAGGTACTGCGACCAAGTGGTGTCCGAGAAGCCCTTGAGCTGCTGCCCGCCGATGGCCAGCAGCGGCAGCGAGGTCTCGCCGCTCAGGCGCTGAAGGGCTTCGGCATCGGCCGGTGTCTTCACCTGCCGCTCGTTGAAGGGCAAGCCGCGGGTGCTCAGCAGCGAACGGCCACTGTCGCAGGGCGCGCAATCGTCGCGCGTGTAGAGGGTGACCGGGTAGCGCTGCGCCACCTGCTGAAGTTCGTAAGGCAGGCCGCTGATCGCGCCACCGTCGCCGACCGTCGACACGCCGCCGCGCGGCGCGGCAGGCTGGGCATTCGCCGCCGGCGGCTGGTCCGAGAAAATCACTTTGCCGTTCTTGTCGACCTGGCGATAGACCTGCTGCGCCGTGGCGGCGCTTGCCGCGAGTGCGATGCCCAGCAGCAGAAGAGAAAGTCGGACGGGACGTGTCATCGGGGCTCCGTGCGTCGCGTCGGGCGACGATTCGCCCGAGTATCTCTCAGGCCGGTTCGGCCTCCGCCATGCCCTGGTGCCGCAGCAGCGCGTCGAGCTTCGGCTCGCGACCGCGGAAGGCCTTGAACGACTCCATGGCCGTGCGGCTGCCACCGGCTTCGAGAATGGCCTGGCGGTACTTGCGACCCGTCTCGATGCTCGGCTCGCCGTTCGGCTGCGCGGTTTCTTCGAAGGCCGCGTAGGCATCGGCACTCAGCACCTCGGCCCACTTGTAGCTGTAGTAGCCGGCCGCGTAGCCGCCCGAGAAGATGTGGCTGAAGGTGTTGGGCGTGCGGCTGAAGGCGGGTGACGGCATCACCGCGAATTCGGACCGCACCTGGCCCAGCAATGCCATCACCCCGCCCGGCTGTGCCTTGGCGGCATCGAATTCGGTGTGCAGCAGCATGTCGAACAGCGAGAACTCGATCTGGCGCAGCGTCTGCAGGCCGCTCTGGAAGTTCTTGGCGGCCGTCATCTTGTCGAACAGTTCGCGCGGCAGCGGCAGTCCGGTGTCGATGTGCGCGGTCATGTGCTGCAGCACGTCCCATTCCCAGCAGAAGTTCTCCATGAACTGGCTCGGCAACTCGACCGCGTCCCACTCGACGCCGCTGATGCCGGACACGTCGCGCTCGTTGATCTGCGTGAGCATGTGGTGCAGGCCATGGCCGAACTCGTGGAAGAGCGTGGTCACGTCGTCGTGCGTCAGCAGCGGCGGCTTGCCGTCGACGCCTTCGGCGAAGTTGCACACCAGTTGCGCGACCGGTGTTTGCAGGGTGCCGGTGTCGGGGCGCAGCCAGCGGGCGCGCACGTCGTCCATCCAGGCGCCGCCGCGTTTCCCCGCCCGGGCGGAGGGGTCGAGGTAGAACTGGCCGACGCGCTGGTCGCCGCGTTCGATGCGGTAGAACTCGACCGTCGGGTGCCACACCGGCGCGAAGTCGCGACGGATGGTCACCTCGAACAGCGTCTCGACGATCTTGAAGAGGCCGGCCATCACCTTGGGTGCCGGGAAATACTGTTTCACGTCCTGCTCGCTGAAGGCGTAGCGTGCTTCCTTCAGCTTCTCGCCGACGAAAGTCCAGTCCCACGGCTGCGGGTCGGTCAGGCCCAGTTGCTCGGTGGCGAAGGCGCGCAGGTCCGCCAGGTCGCGCTCGCCGAACGGCTTGGCACGCGTGCCCAGGTCGCGCAGGAACTTCACGACCTGCTCCGGCGAATCGGCCATCTTCGGCACGACCGACAGTTCACCGAAGTTGCGGTAGCCGAGCAGCTGAGCTTCTTCCTGGCGCAGCGCGAGGATCTCGGTGATGAGCGCGGTGTTGTCGAAGGCCGGGTCGCCGAACTCGCTGGCGCGGGTCACGTAGGCGCGGTAGAGCGTCTCGCGCAGTGCGCTGCGCTTGGCGAACTGCATGACAGGCAGGTAGCACGGCATCTTGAGCGTGAGCTTGTAGCCAGGCTTGCCATCGGCTTCAGCGCCTGCGCGCGCGGCACCGATCACGTCTTCCGGCAAGCCTTCGAGTTCGCTGGCCTCGGCGTAGTAGGCGAAGGCGTCGGTGGCATCGAGCGCGTTCTCGCTGAACTTCTGGCTCAGCTCGGCC
>CALRYR010000449.1:0-4151 GCA_943372425.1 Variovorax sp. YR752
ATGGTGCTCTGCGGCTCGAGATCCCACGGGTAGTGGCCCTCGCCGGTGCCACGCGCGGCCTCGGGGAACACCAGCACCTCGAGTGCCTTCTGCGTGCCGTCGGGCTGCGGCATCGCGGCGGTGCCGATGAAGCTGCCCTGCTTGATGTCGGCGAGCTTGATGCGGTAGACCTCCGACACCGGCAGGTTCGGCAGGCGCGCCAGGCTGACGATTTCGCCGCCGCGGGCCTTGACAATGAGCTTGGTTGCGTCGGCATAGACGACGGTGCCGCGGACGCGGACGGTCGGTGCTGCAGCCGCCGAGGCACTTTGTGCAGACGCCGGGATCGGCAGCGCAACGCTGCAGGCGATCGTCGCGGCAGCCAAAGCAGTGGATGAGAGTTGGCGGATGGTGTTCATGGGGCCTTGGTGGTCGATCGCGCCAGACGCCAGCGGCGCTGCCACGCGTTCGATGAATCAATGTAGTCCTTTCGGTCTTTGTGCGCGCTCGGGCGATCAACTTGACCCGTCCGGTCGACAGGCTGGGCTAAAATCTCGGCTCCGAGGAGCGTTGCAGCGCCATCAGGCGTGAGGCTCGGACTACATCGCAACCACGCTCATCCGCTGTTCTCGCGGTGAGTCCATTTCCGGTCGAACCTCCCGAATGCAGCGGCAGTCGTCAAACCTGCTTTGGAGTTTTCATGAACGCTGTTCTCAAGCCCACCCCCGTTGCTTCCGCCGATCAGGCGATCGCCGACATCACCCTCGCCGCCTGGGGCCGCAAGGAAATCCGCATCGCCGAAACCGAAATGCCCGGCCTGATGGCCATCCGCGACGAGTTCAAGGCGGCTCAGCCCCTGAAGGGCGCGCGCATCACCGGCTCGATCCACATGACGATCCAGACCGCGGTGCTGATCGAGACCCTGCAGGCGCTGGGCGCCAACGTGCGTTGGGCTTCGTGCAACATCTTCTCGACGCAGGACCACGCCGCCGCCGCCATCGCCGCTGCGGGCACGCCGGTGTTCGCCGTCAAGGGCGAGACGCTCAAGGACTACTGGGACTACACCCACGCCATCTTCGACTTCGGCCCCAAGGGTTCGAAGGGCGAAGGCCCGAACATGATCCTGGATGACGGCGGTGACGCCACGCTGCTAATGCATCTGGGCCAGCGCGCCGAGAAGGATCTGGGCGTGCTCGCCAGCCCGACCAGCGAAGAAGAGACCATCCTCTACGCCGCCATCAAGGCCAAGCTGGCCGTCGATTCGACCTGGTACACCCGCAAGGCTGCCGAGATCATCGGCGTGACCGAGGAAACCACCACCGGCGTGCACCGCCTGAACGAGATGTCCGCCAAGGGCACGCTGCAGTTCCGCGCGATCAACGTGAACGACTCGGTCACCAAGAGCAAGTTCGACAACCTGTACGGCTGCCGCGAATCGCTGGTCGACGGCATCAAGCGCGCCACCGACGTGATGATCGCCGGCAAGGTCGCCTGCGTGGCCGGCTATGGCGACGTGGGCAAGGGCTCGGCCCAGGCGCTGCGCGCACTGAGCGCCCAGGTGTGGGTCACCGAGATCGACCCGATCAACGCCCTGCAGGCCGCGATGGAAGGCTACAAGGTCGTGACGATGGAATACGCCGCCGACAAGGCCGACATCTTCGTGACGACCACCGGCAACAAGGACGTCATCACGCACGACACGATGGTGAAGATGAAGGACCAAGCCATCGTCTGCAACATCGGCCACTTCGACAACGAGATCGACGTCGCGTCGATCGAGAAGTACGAATGGGAAGAGATCAAGCCGCAGGTTGACCACATCACCTTCCCCGACGGCAAGAAGATCATCCTGCTGGCCAAGGGCCGCCTGGTGAACCTGGGCTGCGGCACGGGGCACCCGAGCTTCGTGATGTCGTCGTCGTTCGCGAACCAGACCATCGCGCAGATCGAGCTGTTCACCAAGCCCGATGCGTACGAAGCCGGCAAGGTCTACGTGCTGCCCAAGCACCTCGACGAGAAGGTGGCGCGCCTGCACCTGAAGAAGGTCGGCGCGATGCTGACCGAACTGACGGACGCACAGGCCGCCTACATCGGCGTGGACAAGGCGGGTCCGTACAAGGCGGACACGTACCGCTACTGATCGCCGCTTTTGCGCGCTGATCAATTGCTTGTCGAGCGAGGCCTTGCAGCCTCGCGTTCGCAAGCCGTCCGCCTCATCGCGGGCGGGCTGCGCTGGCGCGACGCCGGCAGTGGGGCCGACTGGCGCAGCGTGGGCAAGAACCGCGACGACATCCCCGAGTCGGCCGAGCTCGAACTGGTCGATGCGGCCGAGTCGCGCTACGTGTCGCGCGGCGGGCTGAAGCTCGATGGCGCACTGGCCGCGACGGGCGTCGACCCGTCGGGCCGTCGCTGCCTCGACATCGGCCAGTCGACCGGGGGCTTCACCGACTGCCTGCTGCAGCACGGTGCCGCGCACGTCGTCGGCATCGACGTCGGCCACGGCCAGTTGCACGACCGCATCCGGGCCGACGAGCGCGTGACCGCCATCGAGAAGGTCAATGCGCGCGCGCTGACGGCCGACGATTTTCCCGAGGACGAGGACACCGCATTCGATCTGATCGTCGGCGACCTCTCCTTCATCTCGCTCACGCTGGTGCTGCCGGCAGTGGTGCCGTTCCTCGTGGCCGGCGGCGAGTTGCTGATGCTCGTCAAGCCGCAGTTCGAGCTGCAGCCCGGCCAGGTCGGCAAGGGCGGCATCGTGCGCGACGCGGCGATGTACCCCATCGTCGAGCAGCGCCTGCGCGACGCCTGTGCTGTGCTCGGCCTGCGCGTGGTGCGCTGGCTCGACAGCCCGATCGCCGGCGGCGACGGCAACCGCGAGTTCTTCATCCATGCCGTCCGCGACGACGGCCCTGCCGGAGCTGCCCATGCAACTTCCGTTGAGCTTTGAATTCTTTCCGACCAAGACGCCCGAAGGCGCGGTGAAGCTGCGCGCGGTGCGCCAGCAGCTCTATGCGCTGCGCCCCGAGTTCTGCTCGGTGACCTACGGTGCCGGCGGGTCCACCCACGACGGCACCTTCGCCGCCGTGCGCGAGATCCTGGAAGAGGGCGGTGACGCCGCCAGCCACTTCTCGTGCATCGGTGCCACCAAGGCCACCGTGCGCGCTCAACTCGGCGAGCTGAAGGCCATGGGCGTCAAGCGCCTGGTGGCCCTGCGCGGCGACCTGCCCAGCGGCTATGGCGCTGGCGGTGAGTTCCAGTACGCGAGCGACCTGGTGGCCTTCATCCGCGAAGAGACCGGCCGCGACTTCCACATCGAGGTGGCCTGCTACCCCGAAGTGCATCCGCAGGCGCGTTCGCCCGAGTCGGACCTGAAGGCGTTCGCCGAGAAGGTGCGTGCGGGTGCTGATTCGGCCATCACGCAGTATTTCTTCAACGCCGACGCATACTTCCGCTTCGTCGACGAGGCGCAGCGCCTGGGCATCTCGACGCCCATCGTGCCGGGCGTGATGCCGATCACCAGTTCCACGCAACTCATGCGCTTCTCCGACGCCTGTGGCGCCGAGATCCCGCGCTGGATCCGGCTGAGGCTGCAGAGCTACGGCGATGACATCGCGTCGATCAAGGCCTTTGGCCTCGACGTGGTGACGCGCCTGTGCGAGCGGCTGCGCGATGGCGGCGCACCGGCGCTGCATTTCTACACGATGAACCAGTCCGCCGCCACGCTCGCCCTGCTGGAGCGGCTCGGCAGCCGCGCATGACGCTCGGTGGGGCCAGCGGTGTGCCCTGGCGGGCGGGCTTGGCAGCCTTGTTGACCGGCCTGCTGGTGGGTTGCGTCGCGCCGCCGCCGGGCGATGCGGCCAAGTCGCCCGCAGCGCCTGCAACGACCGGCCTGCGGCCCCTGACGCGTGATCTGTCGGTGCCCGCGGGCGCCCGTCCCCGTTCGGCCGTCCCCGCCGTGCGCTACGACCTGGCCTCCTCGGGCCAGGACGAGCTTGGCCCCGACGACGGCGTGCCGGGCGACGATGCGCCGCGCACCATCTACCAGCGCGGCGGCGCATCGTGGTACGGCATCGGCTTCCACATGCGCAAGACGGCGAACGGCGAGCGCTTCGACATGAGCTCGATGACCGCCGCGCACCGCACCTTGCCCTTCAACACCGTCGTGTGCG
>CALRYR010000450.1:0-4135 GCA_943372425.1 Variovorax sp. YR752
GACATCGCGAAGGTCGAGGCCGGCAAGCTCGAGCTGGTGGCCGAAGAGGTGCCGCTCGCGCGCCTGGCCGACAGCCTGGCGATGACCTTCACGCCGCTGGCCGGCCAGAAGAAGCTCGATTTCCGGGTGGCCGTCGAACCCGATGCCCCGGCTCTGCTGGTGACCGACCGCCAGCGCCTGGAGCAGGTGCTGAAGAACCTGCTGTCGAACGCGCTCAAGTTCACAGACCGCGGTCAGGTCGGCCTCACCATTTCGAGCGGCCCCGACGGCGGCGCCCGCTTCGCGGTGCGCGACTCGGGCATCGGCATCTCGCCCGACCAGCAGGAAGTGATCTTCGAGGCCTTCCGCCAGGCCGACGGCACCACCAGCCGGCGCTACGGCGGCACCGGCCTGGGCCTGTCGATCTCGCGTGACCTCACCAAGCTGCTGGGCGGCACGCTCACGGTCGACAGCACGCCCGGCCAGGGCAGCACCTTCACGCTGACGATGCCGGCGCAAGCGCCCGTGCAGGCACGCATGAATGCGCCGTCGGTGCCTGCGACCCCCGCACGCCTCTATGCAACGCCCGAGGCGGCGATGCCGGCCGCGTCGCCGACCATCCCTGCCCCGGTGATCCCGCAGTTCGCCGACGACCGCGCGCAGCCACGCAATGCATCGCGGCGCGTGCTGGTGATCGAGGACGAGCCGCAGTTCGCGCACATCCTGTACGACCTGGCGCACGAGCTGGGCTACCAGTGCATCGTGGCGCACGGCGCTGGCGACGGCTTCGACCTGGCCACGCAGCTGCTGCCCGACGCCATCCTGCTGGACATGCGGCTGCCGGACGCGCCGGGCTTGAACGTGCTGCAGAAGCTCAAGGACCAGCCGCAGACGCGGCACATCCCGGTGCACATCGTCTCGGCCATGGACCACGCCGAGACCGCCATGCACATGGGCGCGGTCGGCTACGCCTTCAAGCCGGCGTCGCGCGAGCAGCTCAAGCAGGTGTTCCAGAAGCTGGAGGACAAGCTCACGCAGAAGGTCAAGACCGTGCTGCTGGTGGAGGACGACGACGTGCAGCGCGACGCGGTCGTCAAGCTCATCGGCGACGACGACGTGGCGATCACCGCGGTGGGCTCGGGCGAGGAAGCACTCGAACTGCTGCGCACCCGCGTCTTCGACTGCATGGTGACCGACCTGCGCCTGCCCGACATGCAGGGCAGCGAGCTGCTCAAGAAGATGGCGACGGAAGAAATCTGCTCGTTCCCGCCGGTCATCGTCTACACCGGCCGCAACCTGACGCGCGACGAGGAGGCCGAGCTGCTGCGCTACTCGCGCTCGATCATCATCAAGGGCGCGCGCTCGCCGGAGCGCCTGCTCGACGAGGTGACGCTCTTCCTGCACAAGGTCGAGGCCGACCTGTCGACCGAACGACGCAACATGCTCAAGGCCGCGCGCGGGCGCGACCGGGTCTTCGAGGGCCGCCGCATCCTGCTGGTGGACGACGACGTGCGCAACATCTTCGCGCTCACCAGTGCGCTGGAACAGCGTGGCGCCATTGTCGAGATCGGTCGCAACGGCCGCGAGGCGCTGGAGAAGCTCGACCGCGTGGCCGACATCGACCTGGTGCTGATGGACGTGATGATGCCGGAGATGGACGGCCTGGAAGCCACGCGCCGCCTGCGCCAGGACCCGCGCTTCGAGAAGCTGCCCGTCATCACCGTCACGGCCAAGGCGACGAAGGACGATCAGGCGCAGTGCCTGGCCGCCGGTGCCAGCGACTACCTCGCCAAGCCGGTCGACCTGGACCGCCTGTTCTCGCTGCTGCGCGTCTGGATGCCCAAGATGGAGCGCCTGTGACCGAAGGCGAGAACGGGTCGCTGCGTCCGATCGAGCCGCCGAGCGACATCGACATCGAGCTCAAGCTGCTGATGGAAGCCATCTTCCTGAAGTACAGCTACGACTTCCGCAACTACACCGGCGCGTCGCAGAAGCGGCGTGTTCGCTATGCGCTGGAGCAGTTGCGGCTGCCGAACGTCTCGGCACTGCAGGAACGGGTACTACACGACCCGACGGTCTTCGCGCAGCTGCTGCAGTACCTGACGATCCCGGTGAGCGAGATGTTCCGCGACCCGAGCTACTTCCTCACGCTGCGCCAGCAGGTCGTGCCCGTGCTGCAGACCTACCCTTCGGTGAAAGTCTGGGTGGCGGGCTGCAGCACCGGCGAGGAAGCCTGGTCGCTCGCGATCCTGTTGCGCGAGGAAGGCCTGCTGGAACGCACCCAGATCTACGCGACCGACATCAACCCGGCGTCGCTCGACAAGGCGCGCCAGGGCATCTTTCCGATGGACGCCGTGCGCGGCTACACCGCCAACTACCAGCGCGCCGGCGGCCGTCAGGCCTTCTCCGACTACTACACCGCCGCCTACGACGCCGCACGCTTCGACCCGTCGCTGTGCGCCAACGCGGTGTTCGCCGACCACAGCCTGGCAACCGACAGCGTGTTCGCCGAGACGCAGCTCGTGTCGTGCCGCAACGTGCTGATCTATTTCAACCGAGCGCTGCAGGACCGCGCGCTCGGCCTGTTCCACGAGTCGCTGTGCCACCGCGGCTTCCTCGGCCTGGGCGCCAAGGAGAGCATCGACTTCTCGTCCTTCTCCACCCGCTTCGACACGCTGGCGCGTGCCGAGCGCATCTACCGCAAGGCGTCGTGACAGCCACGCCGAACCCGCCGACGCCGCTGCACCCGCTGCATCGGGTGGAGGCCGCCGTCATCGGCACCTCGGCGGGCGGTGTCGACGCGCTCGCCACGCTGCTGGCCGACCTGCCGACGCCGTGGCGCCTGCCGCTGGTCGTCGTCATCCACATGCCGGAGCGGCGCGAAAGCCGCCTGACGGAGGTGTTCTCCCACCGCCTGTCGATCCCGGTGCGCGAGGCCGAGGACAAGGCGCCTGTGACCGGCGGCACGCTGTACTTCGCGCCGCCGAGCTACCACCTGTCGATCGAGCGCAGCCGCGAGTTCTCGCTGAGCTGCGAGCCGCCGGTGATGTGGTCGCGCCCGTCGATCGATCTGCTGATGAGTTCCGCCGCCGACGCCTACGGGCCGCACGTGGCCGGCCTGCTGCTCACCGGCGCCAACCCTGACGGTGCGCGCGGCATGTGCCACATCCACCATGCCGGCGGCCTGACGGCCGTCCAGGACCCGGCCGAAGCCGAGGTGGATACCATGCCCCGTGCAGCGCTGGCGCTTCACCACCCCGACCGCGTGCTCCCGCTGCGCGCGTTGCGTACCCTTTTGATGGATTTGAATGCGCTCCATGCCGATTGACGTCGAAAGCAAACTGCTGATCGTCGATGACCTCCCCGAGAACCTGCTGGCCCTGCAGGCGCTCATCCGCGGGCCTGCGCGCCCGGTGTTCCAGGCGACCTCCGCCGAGCTGGCGCTGGCGCTGATGCTGGAACACGAATTCGCGCTCGCCATCCTGGACGTGCAGATGCCCGGCATGAACGGCTTCGAGCTGGCCGAACTGATGCGCGGCACCGAGCGCACCCGGCACATCCCCATCATCTTCGTGAGCGCCGCCGGCCGCGAGATGAACTACGCTTTCAAGGGCTACGAAAGCGGCGCGGTCGACTTTCTGCAGAAGCCGCTGGACCCGCACGTGGTCGCCAGCAAGGTCAACGTCTTCGTCGACCTGCACCGCCACCGCAAGGCGCTCAAGCACGAGATGGAGGCTCTGGCCGCCGCCCACGGCGAGCAGGCTGAACTGGTCGAGAAGCTGCAGGTGGCGCAGGCCGACCTGGAACGGGCGGTGCGCATGCGCGACGACTTCATGTCGATGGTGTCGCACGAGCTGCGCACGCCGCTCAACACGCTCTACCTCGAGACGCAGGTGCGCAAGATGCACCTGAGCAAGGGCAACCTGACGCCCTTCTCGCCCGAGAAGCTGCCGGCCATGATCGAGCGCGACCAGCGCCAGATCCAGAACATGGTGCGGCTGATCGACGACATGCTCGACGTGTCTCGCCTGCGCAGTGGCTCGCTGTCGATCCGGCCGAAGCCGGTGGACCTGTCCGCGCTGGCGCGCCGCGTGGTCGAAAGCCTGGTCAACCAGGCCGAGGCTTCCGGATCGACGCTCGACATCGACGCCGCGCC
>CALRYR010000451.1:0-4124 GCA_943372425.1 Variovorax sp. YR752
CTGGCGCGCGACGGCGTCACCATCTTCTTCACCCAGGTGTTCCGCGACGGCTTCTTCCACGCCGACATGCACCCGGGCAACATCCAGGTCAGCCTGGCGCCGGCCACCTTCGGGCGCTACATCTCGCTGGACTTCGGCATCGTGGGCACGCTGACCGAGAGCGACAAGGAATACCTGGCGCAGAACTTCGTCGCCTTCTTCCGTCGTGACTACAAGCGCGTGGCCGAGCTTCACCTTGAAAGCGGCTGGGTGCCCGAGGGCACGCGCATCGACGAACTCGAGGCGGCGATCCGCACGGTGTGCGAGCCGTACTTCGACCGGCCGCTGAAGGAAATCTCGCTGGGCATGGTGCTGATGCGCCTGTTCCAGACCTCGCGCCGCTTCCATGTCGAGATCCAGCCGCAACTGGTGCTGCTACAGAAGACGCTGCTCAACATCGAGGGGCTCGGGCGCCAGCTCGACCCCGAACTCGACCTGTGGGCCACGGCGAAACCCTTCCTCGAGAAGTGGATGGTCGACCAGATCGGGCCGAAGCGCCTGTTCGCGCAACTGCGCGCGGAGGCGCCGCGCTATGCCAAGCTGCTGCCGCAGTTCCCGCGCCTGCTGCATGAATTCCTGGAGAACCGGCCGGCCGACCATCGCCGCGAACTGCTCGAGCTGCTGGCTGCGCAGAGGCGCACGAACCGCCTGCTGCAGATCGTGATCGCGGTTGGCATAGGTTTTGTATTGGGTTTGATCGTGATGCAGGCCGTGGTCCGCATCCGCCTGTTCTGAGCCCCCTGCCGGCCGCCGCCGGATTGATCAACGAGGAGAGTCTGCCGTGCTGTTGACCCTGGTCATCGTCTATCTGCTGTTCACGATCGCCATCGGCCTGTACGCGGCCAAGCGGGTCAAGAACACCACCGACTTCGCGATCGCCGGGCGGCACCTGCCGCTCTTCATGATCGTCACGACCACCTTCGCCACCTGGTTCGGCTCCGAAACGGTGCTCGGCATCCCGGCGAAGTTCATCGAGGGCGGGTTGGGCAGCGTCGTCGAAGACCCCTTCGGCGCGGGCACCTGCCTGATCCTGGTGGGCCTGTTCTTCGCGGGCAAGCTCTACCGCATGACGCTGCTGACCATCAGCGACTACTACCGCGAGCGCTACGGCCGCGTGGTCGAGGTGGCCTGCTCGCTCATCATCATGTTGAGCTACCTGGGCTGGGTGTCGGCGCAGGTGACCGCGCTGGGCCTGGTGTTCAACGTGCTGTCCGGCGGCGCCATCAGCATTCCGGTCGGCATGGTGATCGGCGTGGTATCGATCCTGGCGTACACGCTGTTCGGCGGCATGTGGTCGGTCGCGGTCACCGACTTCATCCAGATGATCATCCTGGTCGTCGGCCTGGCCGTGATCGCCGTCTTCGCCGGGCAGATGGCCGGCGGGGCCGACAAGGTGGTGGCCTTCGCGGTCAGCAAGGACCTCTTCAAGTTCTGGCCCGAGCCGAACTACAAGGACATGGTGTTCTTTTTCGCCGCGGCGATCACCATGATGCTGGGCTCGATTCCCCAGCAGGACGTGTTCCAGCGCGTGATGTCCGCCAACAGCGTGAAGGCGGCCACGCGCGGGCCGGTGATCGGCGGCGTCGCGTACATCCTGTTCGCCTTCGTCCCGATGTTCCTCGTCGCCAGCGCGCTGCTGATCATGCCGGAGCAGACCGCGGCGCTCCTCAAGGACGACCCGCAGAAGGTGCTCCCCACGCTGGTGCTCGAGAAGATGCCTTTCGTGATGCAGGTGCTGTTCTTCGGCGCGCTGCTGTCGGCCATCAAGTCCACCGCCTCGGCCACCTTGCTGGCCCCCAGCGTCACCTTCACCGAGAACATCTGGCGCCAATTCCGCCCCGCCGGCACCGACCGCGAGAACCTGATGACGATGCGCATCACGGTGCTGGTGTTCAGTGCTGCGGTGCTCGCCTACTCGATCCGCATGCAGGGCACGCCGATCTACGAGCTGGTGTCGGGCGCCTACCAGGTGCCGCTGGTCGGCGCGTTCGTGCCGCTGGTGTGCGGGCTGTACTGGAAACGCGCCACCACGCAGGGGGCGATGGCGGCGGTGGTGCTGGGCATCGGCACCTGGCTGCTGTTCCTGGCCATGCCCTGGGGCGAGGCGTTTCCGGCCCAGCTGGCCGGCGTGCTGGCGGCCTTCGTGGGCATGGTGGCCGGCTCGCTGGCGCCGCAGTGGGTGGCCAACACGCACACGCCGCACCGGCCGCTGGCGGTCGACCCTGCCTGAATGCAGGGGCGCCGGGAAGAGCGCCGACCCTATAATCATGGGCTTTGCGAGCGGCCGCTGCGCCGCCTATCTTTCGCTCCAAACCCCATGCCCATCTACGCCTACAAATGCAGTGCCTGCGGCTTTGCCAAAGACGCGCTGCAGAAAATGTCCGACGCTCCGCTCACGGTGTGCCCGGCATGCGGCGCGAGTGCATTCGAAAAACAGGTCACGGCGGCCGGTTTTCAGCTCAAGGGCTCGGGCTGGTACGTGACCGACTTCCGTGAAGGTGGTGGCAAGGCTGCTGCCGCCCCGGCCGCGGACGCCGCCACCCCGACCAAGCCGGCGGACGGTGCTGCGCCGGCACCGGCGCCCGCACCGGCTGCGGCCGCCCCGAGCCCTGCGCCGGCCCTCGCGCCCGCGCCGGCGGCCAAGAACGACTGAGGCCGCGCCATGCACGCGCTGCGCAAATGGCTGCTGTCGGGCTTGCTGGTCATCGTGCCGCTGGTCATCACGCTGGGCGTGCTCAACTGGATCATCGGCACGCTCGACCAGACGCTGTGGCTGCTGCCCGAGGAGTGGCAGAGCTGGTTGACAGAGCACCGGGTGCGCGGCCTGGGCGTGCTGTTCACCCTGGCGATCCTGCTGGTGGTGGGTGCCATCGCCAGCAATTTCGTGGGCAAGCGCCTGCTGGGCTGGGGCGACGCGGTGGTGCGGCGCATCCCGGTGGTGCGCTCGATCTATTCGAGCGTCAAGCAGGTGTCCGACACGCTGTTTTCGGAAAACGGCAACGCCTTCCGTACGGCGGTGCTGGTCCAGTGGCCGCGTGAAGGCGTCTGGACCATCGCCTTCGTCACCGGCACGCCCGGTGCCGACGTGGTCGAGCACCTGGGCGGCGGCGAATTTCTCGGCGTCTACGTGCCGACCACGCCAAACCCCACCGGCGGCTATTTCGTGATGCTCAAGCGCAGCGACTGCATCGAACTCAAGATGAGCGTGGACGATGCGCTCAAGTACATCGTCTCGATGGGTGTGGTCGTCCCTGGCGGCCCTGCCACCCTCGCAACCTCCAAATAACGCGCCCCCTCGGCGCCGGAATCGACTTATGGCCATGCGTTCTCACTATTGCGGTCTCGTGACCGAAGCCCTGATGGGCGAAACCGTCACTCTCTGCGGCTGGGTCAACCGCCGGCGCGACCATGGCGGCGTGATCTTCATCGACGTGCGCGACCGCGAAGGCTACGTGCAGGTGGTGTGCGACCCCGACCGCGCCTCGACCTTCGCCACGGCCGAAGGCCTGCGCAACGAGTTCTGCGTGCAGATCAAGGGTCTGGTGCGTGCGCGCCCCGACGGCACGACCAACGACAGCCTCAAGAGCGGCAAGATCGAAGTGCTCTGCCACGAGCTGAAGGTGCTCAACCCGTCGGTCACGCCCCCGTTCCTGCTCGACGACGACAACCTGTCGGAGACCACCCGCCTCACGCACCGCGTGCTCGACCTGCGCCGCCCGGCGATGCAGCGCAACATGATGCTGCGCTACAAGGTGACGATGGAGACGCGCAAGTTCCTCGACGCCAACGGCTTCATCGACATCGAGACGCCGATGCTCGGCAAGTCCACGCCCGAGGGCGCGCGCGACTACCTGGTGCCCAGCCGCGTGCACGACGGCAGCTTCTTCGCGCTGCCGCAATCGCCGCAGCTCTTCAAGCAGCTGCTGATGGTGGCCGGCTACGACCGCTACTACCAGATCGTGAAGTGCTTCCGCGACGAAGACCTGCGCGCTGATCGCCAACCCGAAGTCACCCAGATCGACATCGAGACCTCCTTCCCCGCCGAGGAAGAGATCCGCGAGATGTTCGAAGGCATGGTGCGCACC
>CALRYR010000452.1:0-4121 GCA_943372425.1 Variovorax sp. YR752
GTCTCCACCGGCATCAGCTGGGCCCGGTCGTTGAAATTGCGCTGGACCCAGCCGCGCTGGATCATCACGGTCTGATCGCTGCCTTCGAGGGCGAAAGGCGTCAGCACGTAGAAGCCGGGCACGCCGTGCATCTGGCGGTTGTCGAGGTAGACGGTCTGGTCGGCGAGCCAGAGTCCGCGCAGGTGCACCGGGCGGTGCAACGCATCGGCCGGCTTGTCGATCGTAAGGAAGGCCTCCTGGTCGAGCGCCGGGCGCTCGCGCTGCGCCTCGATCTCGGCCTGCAGGGCTTCTTTCTGGGCAGCCCGCGACAGTTGCCAGCGGCCGAGCGACACGGTCGCCGAGAGCGTGAGGAGCGCGGCCAGCGTGACGATCCAGAAACGCCCGCGGTTGTGCGGGCTAGACGGCGGCGGCGACACGGGATGCACGATTTCCCGCATCACGTTGGCATGCCCTTGCGACCGATAATCGCCTTCATGAAATACATCCTCGCCCTGGCGTTCGCGGGCATCCTGGCCAGCCTGGGCTGGGCGCTGTTCTTCATGCTCAAGGATGGGCGGGACGGCCGCGCCAAGAGCGGCGGCATGGTGCGCGCGCTCACCGTTCGGATCGGCCTGTCGGTGCTTTTGTTCCTGTGCGTGCTGATCGCGTGGAAACTGGGCTACATCCAGCCCGGCGGGCTGCCCGTCGGCAAGTAGGTCGTGCTCGTTCCAGGTCCAGGAACGCCATGAAAAAAGCGCCTTGCGGCGCTTTTTTTCGGTGCCGGTCGGTTCTTCGCTCAAAGCCAGTAGACCAGGATGTACAGGCCGAGCCACACCACGTCGACGAAGTGCCAGTACCAGGCCGCACCCTCGAAGCCGAAGTGGCGTTCCGCCGTGAAGTGGCCCTTCTGCAGGCGCAGCGTGATGAACAGCAGCATCAACATGCCGACGAACACGTGCAGACCGTGAAAACCGGTCAGCATGTAGAAGGTCGAGCCATAGGCACCCGAGCTGAGCTTGAGGTTCAGTTCGGTGTACAGGTGGTAGTACTCGTAGCCCTGCACGCACAGGAAGACGATGCCCAGCAACACGGTGAGCCACATGAAACGCACGCACTGGGCGCGGTGGTCGGCACGCAATGCGTGGTGGGCAATGGTCAGCGTCACGCCCGAGGTCAGCAGCAGCGCGGTGTTGATGGTCGGCAACCAGAACGGGCCGACGGTCTGGAACGGTTCGACGATGTCGGCCGGCGAGCCGGTCACACCGGCGGCGACGCTCGGCCACACGGCCTTGAAGTCCGGCCACAGCAGCGCGTTGTCGAGGCTGCCCAGCGCGGGCAGCGAGTGCGTGCGGGTCCACCAGAGTGCGGTGAAAAAGGCGCCGAAGAACATCACCTCCGAGAAGATGAACCAGCTCATGCTCCAGCGGTAGGAGAGATCGATCTTGTGGCTGTACTGGCCGCTCTCGCTCTCGCCGATGGCGTCCCGGAACCACTGGAACAGCACGCCCCACCACCACAGCAGGCCGAAGGCCAGCGAGTAGGCACCCCACTGGTGGTCGTTGATCCACTGCCCCGCCCCCAGGATGACGAAGAACAGCCCGATCGCCGCCATGATCGGATGGCGCGACGGCCCGGGCACGAAGTAGTAGGGCGTGGTGCCGTGGGTGGTTGAACTCATATCAGCTCCTGGCTTTTCTCTTTTGTCGTTTCGTTGGGCAATGGCGTGTCAGGCGGCGACCACGTACTTCACCAGCAGGATCAGCGCGCCGACGAAGCAGGCCACCGCCACCAGGCCGACGACCACGATGTGCAGCGGCGTCAGCCGGGCGATGTCTTCCTGGTAGTCGCTGTTCTTGCGCACACCGAAGAAGCCCCATGCCACGGCTTTGAGCGTGCGCAGCAGCGAGCCCTTGCGGGGTTGATCGGGTGCGTCGGGCATGCGGGCGGCCATCACGAGCGCGGCTCCGTGGACTGGGGTGCGACCGACGCCGTGGGTGCGGCCGGCGTCCGGCCACCCACTTCGAAGAAGGTGTACGACAGCGTGATGGTCTTCACGTCCTTGGAAATCTTCGGGTCGATCACGAACGCGACCGGCCACTGCTTCTTCTCGCCCGCATCCAGCGTGTACTGGTTGAAGCAGAAGCACTCGAGCTTGTTGAAGTACGGCGCGGCCTGCTGCGGCGCGTAGCTCGGGATGGCCTGGGCCGCCATGCGGCGGTTCTGCACGTTCTGGAACTCGTACATGACGGTGTTCAGCTGGCCAGGGTGCACCTGCATCGAGCTCTGCGCCGGCTTGAAGTCCCACAGGCCACGCACGTTGGCGTCGAACTCGACCGTGATGGTGCGGCTCATGTCGACCTGGGTGTTGTCGGGCACACGGACATCCTTGCCACCTGCCGCCCCACCGGGAACCTGCAGTTCCGACAGCGACAGGATGTTGATGCCGGTCATCTCGCAGATCGCGCGGTACAGCGGCACCAGCCCGTAGCCGAACGCGAACATGCCGGCCGCGACGACGACCAGCTTGCCGACCATGCGGACGTTCTCGCGGCGGATGCGTTGACCGATACCCATGCGGTGCGCCCTCAGCGGCCCAGCCAGACCATGCGGACCATGAAGCCGACGAAGAACAGCACCGCGATGGAGGCCAGCGTGAGCCCCATGCGGCGATTGCTCTTCTTCTGTTCCGGTGTCATCGATGTTCCAGCGGGCGGCCGATCAGCCGATCACCTTGGTGGCGGTCGGGTCCAGGCGCGGCGGCGTCTCGAAGGTGTGGAAAGGCGCCGGCGACGGCACTTCCCACTCGAGGCCTTCGGCGGCTTCCCACGGCTTGGCCGCGGCAGGCTCGCCCTTGCCGCGCATGGCGGGCAGCACGATAAAGAAGAAGAAATACACCTGCGCCAGCCCGAAGCCGAAGGCGCCAACCGAGGCCACCGCGTTGAAGTCGGCGAACTGCATCGGGTAGTCGGCATAGCGACGCGGCATGCCGGCCAGCCCCAGGAAGTGCATCGGGAAGAAAGTGATGTTGAAGGAGATCAGCGACCACCAGAAGTGGATCTTGCCGCGCGTTTCGTTGTACATCACGCCGGTCCACTTCGGGCACCAGTAGTAAAAGCCGGCGAACATCGCGTAGAGCGAGCCGGCCACCAGCACGTAGTGGAAGTGGGCCACCACGTAGTAGGTGTCCTGCAGCTGGATGTCGATCGGCGCCACGGCCAGGATCAGGCCGGTGAAGCCGCCCATGGTGAACACGAAGATGAAGCCGACCGCGAACAGCATCGGCGTCTCGAAGGTCATCGAGCCCTGCCACATGGTGGCGATCCAGTTGAAGATCTTCACGGCCGTGGGCACCGCGATCAGCATGGTCGCGTACATGAAGAAGAGCGGGCCCGTCACCGGCAAGCCGGTCGTGAACAGGTGGTGCGCCCACACGATGAAGCTCAGGATGGCGATCGACGACGTGGCGTACACCATCGACGCGTAGCCGAACAGGCGCTTGCGGGCGAAGGCCGGCACGATCTGGCTGATGATGCCGAAGGCCGGCAGGATCATGATGTAGACCTCAGGGTGGCCGAAGAACCAGAAGATGTGCTGGTACATCACCGGGTCGCCGCCGCCGGCGGGGTTGAAGAAGCTGGTGCCGAAGTGGCGGTCGGTCAGCGTCATCGTGATGGCGCCGGCGAGCACCGGCATCACGGCGATCAGCAGGTAGGCGGTGATCAGCCACGTCCAGCAGAACATCGGCATCTTCATCAGCGTCATGCCGGGCGCGCGCATGTTGAGGATGGTCACGATGATGTTGATCGAGCCCATGATCGACGAGGCGCCGAGGATGTGCATCGCAAAGATGCCGGCGTCCATCGACGGGCCCATCTGCAGCGTGAGCGGCGCATAGAGCGTCCAGCCGGCCGCCGGTGCGCCGCCGGGCATGAAGAACGAGGCGACCAGCATGATGGCCGCGGGGATCATCAGCCAGAAGCTGAAGTTGTTCATCCGCGCGAAGGCCATGTCGGACGCGCCGATCTGCAGCGGGATCATCCAGTTCGCGAAACCCACGAAGGCCGGCATGATGGCACCGAAAACCATGATCACACCGTGCATGGTGGTCAGCTGGTTGAACAGCTCGGGATTCACCAGTTGCA
>CALRYR010000453.1:0-4086 GCA_943372425.1 Variovorax sp. YR752
TTTCCAGGTGACGATCAACGTCGCGGCCAGCGACCTGCTCGACAGCGCCTTCCCGCCCTTCCTCAGCGCGCGCCTCCAGGCCTACGGCCTGCCGCCGAGCTGCGTCGGCCTCGAGCTCACCGAGCGCACCACCGCCAACAGCCGCGAGCTGGGCAAGGCCATCGCCCGACTGCGCGAGGCCGGGCACAAGGTGTACATCGACGACTTCGGGACCGACTATTCGAGCCTGTCGTACCTGTCGCGCTTGCGGGTCGACGCCATCAAGATCAACCGGACCTTCATGCAGGCCCTGCACGACCAGAGCGACCAGGACACCATCGCGCCGCAGATCGTCGCCATGGCCGAGGTGCTGGGCCTGAGCATGGTCATCGAAGGCATCGAGGAAGAGCAGCAGGCCGCGTACTTCCTCGCGCTCGCTCCCACGGCGCTGGCGCAGGGCTGGCTCTTCAGCAAGCCGGTCGAGGCCGGCCGGTTGTTCTCCGCCTGAACTTCGTCACAGAAAGTTTCACGGCCCGTCTGGCAACGGGCACACTCGGACCATGCATCCCGAACTGGCCAGGCTGGCCGACCATCTCGAACAGCGCCGCGAAGAAATTCTCCGGGCCTGGCGCACAGCGGTGCGCCGCGACCCGGCGCTGACGACCAGCCATGCGCTGCCGCGCTCCCAGCTCAACGACCATGTGCCGGGCGTGCTGGCCGCGTTCGAAGACGCGTTGCGCGCGCCACCCGCGGAAGTGACGCAGATCGAACCCAGCGCCGAGGCCAGCGCCCACGGCGTGCACCGCTGGCAGCAGGGCTACGACCTGCACGAGGTGACGCGCGAGCTGGGCACGCTCAACCGCTGCCTGGTGACCGAACTCGATGCCTACGCCGAGACCCGGCCCGAGGTGCCGCATGCCGTGATGGCGCATGCGCGGCAGATCTGGGCGGCCTCCACGTCGACCGATCTCGAAGAGAGCACCTCGCAGTACTTCCGCTTGCAGCGGGTCGAAGCGGCCGGTCATGTGAAGGACCTGGAAGCCGCACTGGAACGCCTCAACGAACTCGAATCGCAACGGGCCGAGCTGTGGCGGCAGATCGCGCACGACCTGCGCGGCAACGTGGGCGTCGTCGCGACCGCGGCGCGGGGCCTGTCGATGGGCGCCGCAGCCGACGCCTCGCGCGAGAAGTTCATCCGCGTCCTCGGCCACAACGTGAGTTCGCTCAAGCACCTGCTGGACGACGTCACGAGCCTCGCGCGGCTGCAGGCCGGCAGCGAGACCCGCCAGCTCGTCGAGATGGACGTGGCCGTCGAGGTGAACAGCCTGTGCGAAGGCCTGCAGGTGCTTGCGCAGGAGCGCGGCCTGTACCTGCGCACCCATGGCCCGGTGCCCTTCCCCGTGATGGGCGACCCGGTCAAGACGCGGCGGCTGGTGCAGAACCTCGTGCTCAACGCGCTGAAGTACACGAACACCGGCGGCGTGGACGTGCAATGGGAAGAAGCGCTGGCCTACGACGACCCGCGCTGGGTGCTCAGCGTGCGCGACACCGGGCCGGGCATCCAGGCCGGCCCCGTCTCGCAGATGGCCGTGGCGCTGCAGGGCGCAACCCAGCTCACGAAGGGCTACGAGAAGAGCGTGCCCGTCGACGAGGCGGTCGCGCAGACCGCCATCGCGCCCATCGGCAGCGCGCCGCCGGTGCGCATCGGCCCTGGCGAAGGCATCGGCCTGTCGATCGTCAAGCGCCTGGCCGACCTGCTGGACGCCAGCGTGGAACTCGAGTCCGACGTGGGCGCGGGGACCACCTTCCGCGTGCTGTTCCCGAAGACCTACGACGTTTGAGCGTGCGAGCGCTCAGGCCGGCGACGATCCCTCGCGCCGGGCCTTGAGCGCATCCAGCCGCGCCAGCGCAGCGGCCGGCCAGCAGGTCGTTCGGTCGTAGTAGGCCTCGACGGCCAGCGCATCGGTCGGCAGTGGCACCCAGGGCTGCTTCGACGCGGTGAAGATGTGGATGTCCGGCGGGAAAGCATCCGGCGCATCGAGCGTGCCGACGCGCACGAAGCTGACCGACGGGCCGGCGCCGGCATAGTGGCTCCACAGCGCGATGCGGCATTGCGGGCAGCGCACGATCGTCTGGCCGCGGCCGCTCGCCGTCGGCGTGTGCAGCGGCTCGGGCGCGCCGGCCAGCAGCGTCACACGGTCGGCTTCGATCATGGCGTTGAGGGCGAAGGCGCCGCCGCTCTCGCGCTGGCACCAGCGGCAATGGCAGCAGTGGACGAACAGCGGCGTGTCGATCAGGCGGTAGCGCACCGCGCCGCAGGTGCAGCCGCCTTCGACATAGGCCGCCATGGCCTCAGCCCTTCTTCCCGCCGACCACCAGCAGGAGCCCACCCACCACGATGGCGGCCACGCCGGCCCAGGTCGGGATGTTGACGTTCTCGCGCTCCTTCACCGACAGCTCCAGCGGGCCGAGCTTGGCCTGGTGCGTTTCCTTGGTGAAGCTGAAGCCGCCGATCGACAGGCCGGCGATGCCGGCGACGATCAACAGGATGCCGACGATGCGGGTTGCGTTCATGGTGGGTCCTCCTTCGACCGGCAGGGGCACCGGCCGGGCGATTGTGCCGTGCACCGCAACTACGCCATGAAACCCATGTCCGTCGGATAGTCCGCGCTGCCGAAGTTCTTCAGGTTCGGCAGGATGCTGCCCAGCTCGGCCGCCGGCACCCCGAACCACTTGGCGAGGGTGCCCGCGTACTGGTCGACCGAGGTGCCGGGGATCAGCCGGCCCTGCCCGACGTGGCCTTCGTAGCCGGCCAGCTTCGAGTCGTTGTTGATGCTCACCACCGGCGCCTTGCCGTAGAGCTTGTCCTTGCCCTTCACCGCGCCGCCGACCACGAAGTGATGGCCGCCCCAGCCATGGTCGGAGCCGTCGCCGTTGCTCGCCAGCGTGCGGCCGAAATCGGACGCGGTGAAGCTCGTCACGTTGTTGCCCAGGCCGAGCGCGACCATCTCCTTGTGGAAGGCGGCCATCGCGTCGCTCAGGCGGGCCATCAGGCCGGGCTGGTTGGCGATCAGGTTGTCATGCAGGTCGAAGCCGCCCATCGACACGAAGAACACTTGGCGCTTGGCGCCGAGCGTGTCGCGGCCGCGGATCAGCCGGGCGACCATGGCCAGCTGCGACGCGAGCCCGTTGCCGTTGTAGGTCACGCCGCCGGCAGTCACGTTGTACGGGAAGCTGCCCGCCGTGCCGGGGTTGCCGTTCGGGTAGGCCGCGCCGCGTGCGCTGTTGATCTGCCCCTCAGCCTGCACCGCCCGCACGGTGATGCGGTTGTATTCGTTCTCCAGCGTGTGGCCGCGGGTCTGTTGCACCAGCTGCGTCATCGCCGCCTTCACCGTCGACGAGCCGTACACGTTGTTCTTGAGGCTGTTGATGGCGATCGCACCGTCGGTGCTCACCTGGTACTGCAAGGCGTTGTCGCCCGACAGGAAGACCGCGTTGCCCGACACCGACATGCAGGTGAACAGCGAGTTGCTGTTCTGCGTCATCGCCAGGTCGCCGATGTTGCCGCCCCAGCCGACGGTCGAGCCTTCGGGCGACGACGACTGCCAGGTCGATTGCTGGTCGTTGTGCGAGAAGAGCTTCGGTGGCACGGGGTAGTTGCGGCGATCGCTGCCCTGGTACTGCGCACGCGTGAGCGGCACGACCAGCGGGCCGACGTTGAGCTGCACCGCCACCTTGCCGTCGGTGTTGTACAGGTTGGCGAGCTGCGTCATGGCCGGGTGCAGCGCGTACTGCCGGCCGTCGGCCAGTGCGGTCGTCGGGCTGAGCAGCGTCGGCGTCAGCGACGCCTTCGGGATCGCGACGCCGCCGCCGGCGAGCCCGTTGCCACCGCGGATCTGGCTGTAGGCCAGGTAGCTCGGGTCGTCGTACGTCACGACGGTGTTGGCATAGTCGTTGCCGCCGTACAGGAAGACGCAGACCAGCGCCTTGTAGTCGGTGGCGCTCTGCGCGGCGGCCTCGCCCATGGCGGCGAGGTTGAGCGCGAAGGGCAGCGCCGTGCCGGCCATCGCGAGCTGGCCCGAGCGGCGCAGGAAGGCGCGACGCGAG
>CALRYR010000454.1:0-4079 GCA_943372425.1 Variovorax sp. YR752
CAGCCTGCGCCACCGCCACGCCTCGCTCCTTCACCAGCTTGACTGCTTCAAGCTTGAACTCTCGGCTGAATTGCCTTCTCGTTCCCATGAACCACCTCCGGTTTCATCTTCCACCTTAACAAGGTGTCTTTGAAACCGGCAGCAGCCCACAGAACCTGCGCGATAAGCTGGATGATGCGGGATATTCTTAGCATGGCTTCCTCCACAAAAACGTAGCTCATCATAGGCTTACGCGCTTGATGCTGTGTTTTTTCACAAACATAAACAAGGTATGAAACTCGGCACCCCTGTTATGCGCTCCCTTCGCCTACTGGACCAGGTGCGCTAGCGGATTCGCTACCTTCACTACAGCCTCCAGACCGAGAAGGCCTACCTGTATTGGGCGCGCTTTTTTATGCGCTGGCATGGGCAAGGCAGCACCATGCGGCACTCGCGCGATATGGGCGCCGCCGAGGTCGAGGCATTCCTGACCATGCTGGCGGCCGACCGGCGTGTGCCGGCACCCACCCACAACTAGGCCCTCAGCGCCTTGCTGTTTTTCTACCGCGAGGTGCTCGTGGTTGACCTGCCATGGCTCGCTGGTGTGAACAGGCCCACGCAGAAGCGGCGGATTCCCAGGGTGTTGAGCCGCGAGGAGGTGGCCTCGCTGTTTCACGTTCCTGCACGGCGAAATGGCACTGCTCGGCCGGAGTGGAGGCATGCCCGCGCCGTGCGGGAGACCGACCATCGGGCGCAGCGCTCCGGCGTCGAGCGCCGCCATCACGCCCACCTAAAATGCCATTCCGCTCGCCCGATCGCCCGCCTTCGGCCGCGCGCCCCTTCTCTCTGAAAGCGCCCCTCTCCCATGTCCGCCCCGCGCAAACTCTTCGTCACCACCGCCCTGCCCTACGCCAACGGCAACTTCCACATCGGCCACATCATGGAATACATCCAGGCCGACATCTGGGTGCGGTTCCAGCGAATGACGGGCGCGGAGGTCAACTTCGTCGGTGCCGACGACGCGCACGGCGCGCCGATCATGATCGCGGCTGAAAAGGCCAGCAAGACGCCGCAGCAGTTCGTGGCCGACATCGCTGCGGGTCGCAAGCCCTACCTCGACGGCTTTCACATCGCCTTCGACAACTGGAGCTCGACCGATTCGCCCGAGAACCATGAGCTGGCGCAGCAGATCTACCGCGACCTGAAGGCCAACGACCTGATCGAGACGCGCACCATCGAGCAGTTCTTCGACCCCGAGAAGAACATGTTTCTGCCCGACCGCTACATCAAGGGCGAGTGCCCCAACTGCCACGCCAAGGACCAGTACGGCGACAACTGCGAGGTGTGTGGAAAGGTCTACGCACCGACCGACCTGATCAACCCCTACTCGACCCTCACGGGTGCCAAGCCGCTGCTGAAAAACTCCGAGCACTTCTTCTTCAAGCTGTCGGACCCGCGCTGCGTGAGCTTTCTCGAAGAATGGACGCAGAACGGCCAGCACGTGCAACCCGAGGTCGCGCGCAAGGTGAAGGAATGGTTCAGCGTGCGCACCAACCCCGACGGCACCACCAGCGAGGGCCTGGGCGACTGGGACATCAGCCGCGACGCGCCCTACTTCGGCATCGAAATTCCCGATGCGCCGGGCAAGTATTTCTACGTGTGGCTCGACGCGCCCGTGGGTTACCTCGCCTCACTGAAGAACCTGCTGGACAAGGCCTGCGTGGAAGCCGGCGACGGCGCCATCGGCTACACCCAGTACATGGCGCAGCCCGACCTGGAGCAGGTGCACTTCATCGGCAAGGACATCATCACGTTCCACACGCTGTTCTGGCCTGCAATGCTGAAGTTCAGCGGCCGCAAGACGCCCGACAAGATCTGCGTGCACGGCTTCCTCACCGTGAACAACGGCGAGAAGATGAGCAAGAGCCGCGGCACCGGCCTCGACCCGCTGAAGTATCTGAGCCTGGGCCTGAACGCCGAGTGGCTGCGCTACTACCTTGCGGCCAAACTCAACGGCAAGAACGAAGACATTGACTTCAACGCCGACGACTTCGTCGCACGCGTGAACAGCGACCTGGTCGGCAAGTACATCAACATCGCGAGCCGCGCGGCCGGCTTCATCGGCAAGCGCTTCGGCGGGCAGCTGGGCACGGTGTCGGACGATGGCGCGAGCCTGCTGGCAGGGCTGCGTGCGGAGGCCGCCGCGATCAACGCGTCGTACGAAGCGCGCGACACGGCGCGGGCGCTGCGCGACGTGATGGCGCTGGCCGACAAGGTGAACGAGTACGTCGACGCCAACAAGCCCTGGGAACTCGCCAAGAAGGAAGGCGCCGAGACGCGACTGCACGACGTGTGCACCGTCTGCATCGAGGCCTTCCGCCTGCTCACGCTGTACCTGAAGCCGGTGCTGCCCGCGCTGGCGCTCAACGTCGAGGCTTTCCTGAAGATCGAGCCGCTGACCTGGGACGACGCCGCCACGCCGCTGCCGGCCGGCCACACCATCGGCGACTACAAGCACCTGATGCAGCGCGTCGACGCCAAGGTGCTGGAGCAGCTCTTCGAGTCGAATCAGCCTGCAGTGGCCGTCGCGGCTGTGCAAGCGGCGATCGAACCCGTCGCAAGCGACGCCACGCTGCCCGGCGGCGAAGCGATCGCGCCGACGATCACCATCGACGACTTCGTGAAAATCGACCTGCGCATCGCGAAGATCGTCGACTGCCAAAAGGTCGAGGGCTCGAAGAAACTGCTGCAACTCACGCTCGACGCCGGCGAAGGCCGCATGCGCAATGTGTTCAGCGGCATCGCATCGGCCTACGAGCCCGAGCAACTGGTCGGCAAACTGACCGTGCTCGTCGCCAACCTCGCGCCGCGCAAGATGAAGTTCGGCATCAGCGAAGGCATGGTGCTGGCCGCGAGCCACGCCGACGAGAAGGCTGCGCCGGGCATCCACGTGCTGGAGCCGTGGCCGGGGGCCGTGCCCGGCATGCGCGTGCGCTGACGTCTGTGGCCGGGGCGCTCAGGGCGCCTCGGTGCTGCGATCGTGCGTCGAGCCGCTGCGCAGCACGCGCAGGTCGTCGTTCAGCACCGCCGTGAACACCATCGGCGAATTCGGCGGCTGGACCCAGCGCCATTCCCACTCGGTCTCGCGCTTGAGTGGGTACGGCGTGACCTTGGCGGGCTTGCCGAGCATCTTGCGCAGGTCTTCCATCGACATGCCTGGCTGCACCTTCGCGAAGTTCTCGGGGCTCAGTACTTGGCGCAGCGCACGCATCTTGCCGTCCGGGCCGATGGTGATCATGTAGTTCTTCTGGCCGGCAGGCTGGCGGTTGTATTCGAGGACGCGGCCGTCGGGTGCGTCCCACACGTTCTCGGGCTGGCCAAAGCGCGCGACCACGTCGGCTTCGGTGGAGACGCCCTCCTCCAGCTCCTTGATGGCCTGGTTGTCGCAGCCCGCCAAGGCCAACAGTGCCGCCAGCATGCCCATGGTGATCGCCTTTCGCCAGTTTCCCTGTGCCATGTCCATCCCCGGTAAAATTCGCTGCAAAGGTCCAGTCTATGTCCATCTTCGCCCGCCCCCACTACACCTCCGAAGCCACCCAGTTCATCGATGAACTGAAGCGGAAGAAGCCCACGCTCGAGGCGGAACAGCGCGCCGGCCGTGCCCTGCTCTGGGACAAGGCCCTCGACCGCAGCCAGCTCGACGAATACGGCCAGGCCCGCGTGGCCCAGCAGCCGTACGTCTACCAGACCCAAGCCAAGTAAGTGCGTCCTGCTGCCTCGCAGGACGACGGCCGCCCGCCGATCGCCGCCATGCCCGAGGTCGTTGACCAGGTGGCGCTGGCCCGGCTCTATGGGGAGCCGCTGTTCGCGCTGCCCAACGACCTGTACATCCCGCCGGAGGCGCTGCAGGTCTTCCTCGAGGCCTTCGAAGGTCCGCTGGACCTGCTGCTCTACCTGATCCGCAAGCAGAACTTCAACATCCTCGACATCCCGATGGCCGGGCTGACACGGCAGTACCTGACCTACGTCGACCAGGTGCGGCGGACCAACCTCGAACTCGCGGCCGAATACCTGCTGATGGCCGCGATGCTGATCGAGAT
>CALRYR010000455.1:0-4079 GCA_943372425.1 Variovorax sp. YR752
TGTGGAAATCGCTGCCGCGCGACGCAGCGAAGCCGTATTCCAGCGCCTTCTCGGCGTACTCGACGTATTCGGCGGGGGCATGGCTCCCGGTCACGACCTCGATCGCGCGGCCGCCGTGCGCCTGGAACTCGGTGAAGAGCGCGTGCTCCTCGTTGGCGCTGAAGTTGTAGCGCCCCGGATGCGCCACCACGGCGATGCCGCCGCCAGCGGTGATCCAGTGCACCGCGTCCTTCAGCGTGGCCCAGCGGTGCGGTACGTAGCCCGGCTTGCCTTCGGTGAGGTACTTGCGGAACACCTCCGAGGTGTCGCGGCAGACGCCGCTCTCAACCAGGAAGCGTGCGAAGTGGGTGCGCGAGATCAGTTCCGGGTTACCGACGAACTTCAGCGCGCCTTCGTAGGCGCCTTCGATGCCGACGCGAGCCAGGCCCGCGGACATCTCCTGCGCGCGCGCCCCCCGGCCACCGCGCGTGGCCTGCAGGCCCGCCCGAATGCCGGCGTCGTCGGGGTCGAAGCCCAGGCCGACGATGTGCACCGTCTCGCCCGCGAAGGTCACAGAGATCTCGCAGCCGGTGAGGTAGCGCATGCCGGGCGCCTTGGCCGCGGCCAAGGCGCGGTGCTGCCCGCCCACTTCGTCGTGGTCGGTCAGCGCCCACAGCTCGACGCCGTTGGCCGCCGCACGTTCGGCCAGCGCCTCGGGCGTGAGCGTGCCGTCGGACACCACGGAGTGGCAATGGAGGTCGGCATTGAGGATGGAAGGCACACAACGATTTTAGGTGCTCGCCCCGCGGGGCGTCGGCCGCCCAGGCGACAACCCTGCGCGGCTATCGATCCTTGCGGCGGCGCGCCACCCAGGCCGCGATAGCGGTGAAGCCACCGACGATGGCCATCACGATCCAGAAGCCGTGCTTGTCCTCCGCCAGCGGGATGCCGCCGACGTTCATGCCGAACAGGCCGGCCAGGATGTTGATCGGCAGGGCCAGCACCGTGACCACCGTCAGCACGAACAGGCTGCGGTTGTTGTCCTCGTTCACGCTGGCCGCGATCTCTTCCTGCAAAAGCTTGATGCGCTCCTGCAGGCCCTGCATGTCGCGCAGGACCACCGAGAACTCCTCGGTGGCGCCGCGCAGTTCCTGCACGTCGTCCTCGGCCATCCAGGCGGGCGGGTGTTGCAGCAGGCGGAACAGCGCCGCGGGCTCGGGCGCCAGCAGCCGTTGCAGCCGCACCAGCAACCGGCGCAGCACGCCCAGCCGGGCCCGCTTGTGGTCGAGCCGGCCGCTCAGCAGCTCGTCCTCGACCTGGTCGATGCGGGTGGTCACGCCGCGCACGATGCCCACCAGGCCGTCGGCCTGGGTGCGCATCAGCTGCTCCAGCAGCGCGACGCTCGAGCGCGGCGATTCGCCGTGCCGCACCGCGGTGCGCAGGGCGTCGACGCTGCGCAGCGGCTGGGTGCGCGCCGTCACCACGAGGCGCGGGCCGACGGCGATCCACAGGGTGGCGATGTCCGAGGGCTCGAAGCCGAAGTCGAAGTGCACGTCGTTCACCACCGCGATGAGCGCATCCTCGTCGCGCTCGATGCGGGTGGAGTGCGAGCCGTCCTTGAGCGTCTCGTAGAAGGCGTCGGACAGGTTCGCATGGCGCTGCAGCCAGCGTTCGGCCTGGGCATGGCTCAGGTTGAAGTGCAGCCAGAGGAAGCCGTCGGGCGTGTTCGTGTCGGCCAGCCAGCGGGCCGCGGCGTCGAGGTCGACCGGGCGCGCCGCGCCGGCCACGGTGTGGTCGAACAGGTAGCCGCAGATCAGGCCCGCATCGTCTTGGCCGGGGGCGGGCGTCGTCATGGTGGGCAAGCGGAAGCGTCTGTCGTACAGGGAGGAGCGGCCGATGCTTGCTCAGGCACATGACAGCCGTGTGTCAACGTCACGGACTTGTCACGTTGCCGTCATCCGACGGCGGCAGCATCGCCACCACCTTTTCGAGCCCCATCACCATGACGCTGCCGAACGCCCACCCCGACCACGACGAACTGATGCGGCGCATTGCGCGCGACCTGGTCGACAGCTACGACGAAGAACTCGAACTGGAGATCGAAGACCGCAACGTCGACGACGAAGGCGCCCCGGTCGGCGTCGACAAGGCAGCCCGCGCCGCGTATTTCCGCGAGCTGTTCCGCCTGCAGGGCGAGCTCGTCAAGCTGCAGGACTGGGTGCAGCACAGCAAGCAGAAGGTCGTGATCCTGTTCGAGGGCCGCGACGCGGCGGGCAAGGGCGGCGTCATCAAGCGCATCACCCAGCGGCTGAACCCGCGCGTGGCCCGCGTCGCCGCGTTGCCGGCACCGAACGACCGCGAACGCACCCAGTGGTATTTCCAGCGCTACATCTCGCACCTGCCCGCCGCCGGCGAAATGGTGCTGTTCGACCGCAGCTGGTACAACCGCGCCGGCGTCGAGCACGTGATGGGCTTCTGCTCCGATGAAGAGTACGAGGAGTTCTTCCGTAGCGTGCCGGAGTTCGAGAAGATGCTGGTGCGCTCGGGCATCAAGCTCATCAAGTACTGGTTCTCCATCACCGACGACGAGCAGCACCTGCGCTTCCTCGGCCGCATCCACGACCCGCTCAAGCAGTGGAAGCTCAGCCCGATGGACCTGGAAAGCCGCCGCCGGTGGGAGGAGTACACCAAGGCGAAAGAGACCATGCTGGAGCGCACCCACATCCCCGAGGCGCCCTGGTGGGTGGTGCAGGCGGTCGACAAGAAGAAGGCGCGCCTGAACTGCATCGCGCACCTGCTCGAGCAACTGCCCTACCACGAGGTCACGCATCCGCCGATCGACCTGCCGGCACGGGTGCGCAACCCCGACTATCTGCGCCAGCCCGTCCCCGCGAATATGTACGTGCCGGAGCGCTACTGAGCGGATCGCCGCACGGCGCGGAAGCTGCTACCGTGCGCCCATGGCTCGCCGTTCCACCACCTCCGCGCTGACGCGTGCCTACGCGCGCAACCTGCGCGCGCTCACCAAGGTCACCTTCGGCGCCGGCAAGCGCGTCGCGGCTCAGATGCAGCAGGCGACGGTTCAGCAGCACAAGCCGCCGCCCGGCCCGGGCGAATGGCTCGCCGGCATGGCGGTCGGCCCGGCCGGCGCGCGGCGCTACCACCTCTACAAGCCGCCGGGCCTGGCGCTCTCGCCCGGCGAAAAACTGCCGCTGTTGGTCATGCTGCACGGTTGCGGCCAGACCGGGCGCGACCTCGCTGCGAGTTCGCGCATGAATCGCCTCGCCACGCGGGAGCGCTTCCTGGTGCTCTACCCCGAGCAGGACCGCATGGTGAACCCGCACGGCTGCTGGAACTGGTACGACACCCGCACCGGCAAGGCCCGCGCCGAGGCCGCGACGTTGATGGCCGCGGTCGACCAGGTCTGTCTCTTCCACCCCGTGGACCGCGACCGCATCGCCGTTGCCGGGCTCTCGGCCGGTGCGAGCATGGCGGTGCTGATGGCGACGCATTTCCCCGGCCGCTTCAAAGCCGTGGCGATGCATTCGGGCGTCGCGCCCGGTGCCGCGCAATCGTCGGCGACGGCGCTGGGCGCCATGCGCGGCAGGCGCACGCCGGTGGTGCCGGTGACGGCCGTCGGCAAGGCCATGGGCGCGGCCGCGGTCGGTGCATCGTTACCGCCACTGCTGGTGCTGCACGGCGACGCCGACACGGTGGTCACGGCGGGCAATGCCACCGATACCGCCGCGGTGTGGGCGACCGCCACCGGCGCGCGGCCGGGCGTGCCGCGCACGCTGCAACGTGGTCGGCGCCGGCCGATGCGCGTCACCGACTTCACGCGCGATGGCCACACCCGCGTACGCCTCTGCGAAATCGGCGGCCTGGGGCATGCCTGGAGCGGTGGCACGCTGCGGCAGGCCTTCAGCGACCCCACAGGGCCCGATGCTTCGAAGCTGATCTGGGCTTTTGTGTCGAAGCAGTTCGAAGCGGCGGCCTGAGGTTCAATCGGCCGCCAGTACTTTTTCGATGGCCGCACCCACGGCCAGCAGTTCGCGGTCGCGGCCACGGCGGCCGACCAGCATCAGTCCGACCGGCAGCCC
>CALRYR010000456.1:0-4078 GCA_943372425.1 Variovorax sp. YR752
GCATCAGATGGCGTTGTTGCAAGGTCCAGGCCTGCAGCGCCTCGGCCGCGTCGACCTGCACCAGCCGCAGCATGCCGCCGAGCGGCGCCTGGGCGAGCTTCCAGAGGTCGGCCCGGATCACCACGCCGATGCGCGGGTAGCCCCCGGTCGTCTGCGCATCGCCCATCAGGATGATCGGCTGGCCGGACGGCGGCACCTGGATCGTGCCGGGAATGACGCCCGACGACAGCATGTCGCCCGCGCGCTTGCGCTCCAGCACCGGGCCTTCGAGCCGGCTGCCCATGCGGTTGCTCTGCGGCGTCACGCGCCAGGGCTCGCGCCACATCGCGGCCAGCGAGGCCGGGGTGAACAGGCCGGCCTCGGGGCCCAGCATCACGCGCAGCGGGATCGCCTCGCCGAAGTCGCGGCTGTCGATCGCCCAGTCGGGCGGGCGCACGCCGAAGCGGCGCCGTGCGAGTTGCGCGCTGTTCAGCGCCGGTGCGCCGAGCGGCAGCCGATCGCCCTTCTTGAGCGCACGGCCGGCCAGCCCGCCGAAGCCGGCCTTGAGGTCGGTGCTGCGCGAGCCGAGCACCGGCGGCACGTCGATGCCGCCCGCCACGGCCAGCCAGGTGCGCAGGCCCTTCTTGCCGGCGGCCGCATTGGCGCCCACCAGCTTCAGGGTCTGGCCGGCCTGCACCGGCACGCTCCAGCACGGCCAGATCGGTACGCCGTCGAGCTGGGCACCGAAGTCGTCGCCGGCCAGCGCGATGCGGGTGGCGGTGTCGAAGCGCAGCTCACAGCCGCCCATGGTGAGTTCGAGGCCCGCCGCTTCGTCGGGGTTGCCGACCAGGCGGTTGGCCATGGTGAGTGCAAGCGTGTCGAGCGCGCCGCCCGGGCAGATGCCACTCTGGCGATGGCCGTGGCGGCCCAGGTCCTGCACCGAGGCGAGCATGCCGGGCTTGAGGACAACGATCATGTCTTCAGGCTTTCGACGACGAAACGCACGCGGTCGCCCGGCCGCAGCAGGGTCGGCTCCGCGGCGGCGGGGTCGAACATTTCGAGCGGCGTGCGGCCGATGAGCTGCCAGCCGCCGGGTGAGACCAGCGGGTAGACGCCGGTCTGCGCGCCACCGATGCCCACCGACCGCGCCGGCACCGCGACGCGGGGCTCGGCCCGGCGCGGCGTGGCCAGCTCGGGCGGGAGCCCGCCCATGAAGGCGAAGCCGGGCAGGAAGCCGAGCAGGTAGACCACGTATTCGCCGGCGGCGTGGCGGCGCACCACCTCGGCGGGGGTGAAGCCGGTGTGCGCAGCCACGTCGGCCAAGTCGGGGCCGTGCTCGCCGCCGTAGGCCACGGGAATCTCGATGGTGCGGCCTTCGATGGCCGCTGCCGCCAGTTGCGGCCAGGCTGCGAGCACCTGCATCTCGAGCTCGGCCGCGTCGATGCGGTCGGGGTCGAACATCAGCGTGAGGTTGTTCATGCCCGGCAGGGCTTCCTGCACGGCGGGCCACTGCAGCGCCTCGGTCGCAAGCGCCCAAATCTGCTGCTGCTGGGCCAGGGTGGCGGGCGGCGGCAGCTCGCAGAGCAGTGCGGCGTCGCCCAGGGAATGAAGTCGAGGCTGGTTCATTCGCGGCCGAGGCTGCGCACCTTGGCGACGAGCTTTTCCTGCACGAAGGGCGAGACGAACTTGTCGACCTCGCCGCCGAGCATGGCGATCTCGCGCACGAAGGTGCTGGAGATGAACTGGTACTTGTCGCTCGGCGTCAGAAAGACCGTCTCGACCTCGGGCATCAGCGAGCGGTTCATGCCGGCCAGCTGGAACTCGTAGTCGAAGTCGGTCACGGCGCGCAGGCCGCGCACCATCGCCTTGCCGCCGCGCGCCACGACGAAGTCGCGCAGCAGGCCGGAAAAGCTTTCGACCACCACCTGGTCGCTGTAGGGCGCGACGGCTTCGCGCGCCATCTCGATGCGCTCCTGCAGGGTGAACAGGGTCTTCTTGTGGTGGCCCGCCGCGACCGCGACGACGACCTTCGAGAAAAGCTGGGTGGCACGCCGCACCACGTCTTCGTGGCCCAGCGTCATGGGATCGAATGTGCCGGGGTAGACCGCGATCACGCTGGACATAGGTGCTCCTTGTCGGCCACTGCGGCCAGGGTCGGCGGATTATGCAGGCGCATGCGCGAGGTCTGAAGGGGCTGAAGCAGGTCCGGCCGCAAGGGGTCGCAGCAGATGCGCATGCACCGCGCCGGCCTTCAGGTGGCGGAAGCCCACCAACCCGAGGGCGGCGAGCTCGTCATCGGCCCACAGACGCGGCGCCTCGAGGTAGACCGCGCCGTCGGGATGCAGCGCACGCGCAGCGGCACGCAGTGCGGGCTCGTACAGCGCCGGGTTCTCGAAGGGCGGGTCGAGCAGCACCAGTTGCAGGCTGCCGGCCGGCACGCGCTCCAGCGCGGTCACGCCGTTGCCGCGCTCGATGCGCACCGCGTCGGCCGACAGCTTGGCCTTGGCTTTCTGCAGTTGCGCGATCAGGTCGGCGTCCTGCTCGCACAGCAGCACCGAGGCCGCGCCGCGCGAGGCGGCTTCGAGGCCCAGCGCCCCGGTGCCGGCAAAGGCGTCGAGGCAGTGCCAGCCCGGCAACTCGCCGCCGCCCACGCCGGCCAGGCTGGCGAGCCAGTTGAACAGCGTCTCGCGCACGCGGTCGGGTGTGGGGCGCAGGCCGGGTTTGTCGGCCACGGCGAGGCGGGTGCGCTTCCATTGGCCGCCGATGATGCGGACTTCGTGGGGGCGCTTGTCGTGTTTCGGCGTCTTGGCTGGCGCCTTGGTGGGGACCTTCTTCATGCGCCGAGCTTAGCGCGCGCGCGAGGGCTCGTCGTCAAGGCTTCGCCCCGACCACGACGGTCACCATGCGTTCGGGCTGCAGCTTGCGCGCGAAGGCGGCCTTGATGTCGGCCACCGTGACCGCGTTCATGCGGGCTGTCCAGGTGTCGAGGTAGTCCAGCGGCAGGTCGTTCCAGGCGATGTTCGACACGTTGCCCAGCAGCTTGCGGTTGCTGTCGAGCAGCAGCGGGAAGCCGCCGATGAGGTTGTCCTTGGCGGCCTTCAGTTCGGCCTCGGTCGGCCCTTCGGCGACGAACTTCGCTAGCACTTCGCGCGACACCTTGACTGCCGCGTCGGCCTGGTCGGGCCGCGTCTGGAAGCCGACGCGGAAGGCGCCCGCATGCAGGCCGGGCGAGAAGCCGCTGTAGATGCCGTAGACCAGGCCGCGCTTCTCGCGCACCTCGTTCATCAGCCGCGAGACGAAGCCGCCGCCGCCGAGGATGTAGTTGCCCAAGGTGAGCGCGAAGTGGTCCGGGTCGGTGCGCAGGTAGCCCGGCTGGCCGATGACGACATGCGCCTGCGCCGAGGTGAACGGAATGCGCTCTTCCTTCGGCGCCGTGAGCGCGGCGATGGCAGGCACAGCCGGCAGCGGCTCGCAGCGGCCGTCCTGCGCGGGCAGGCGCGACAGCAGGCGCGTGGCGATGGCATCGGCCTGCGCGCGCGTCACGGCGCCCACGATGCTCACCTTCGCGCGGCACGGCAGGATCAGCTGCGCGTAGCGCGCGCGCATCGTTTCGACGTCGATCTTCGCGAGCGTCTCCGCGGTCGTCTCCTGGCCGTAGGGATGCGTTCCGTAGACCGCCTGCGAGAAGGCGCGGGCGCTGACGGTGCCGGGCTTGGTGTCGGCCTCTTTCAGCGCGGCGTCGATCTGCTCGCGCTCGCGCTGCCACACGTCGCCGGGAAACGAGGGCTCGCCGATCTCGCGCGCGGCCAGGGCCACGGCGCGGTCGAGCAGCGCGGGGTCGGACAGCGAGCGCAGCGAGAAGCTGGTGCGCTCGGCACCGGCGCCGGCGTTGAAGCTCGCGCCGAGGTCGGCCCAGGCTTCGCCGAGCGCGTTCTCGTCGAGCGCGGGGCCGGCGTCGCTGGCGCGCACGCCCTTCTCGACCATGCCGGCGCTGGCGCTGGCCAGGCCGGCCTGCGCCGCCGGGTCGCGCCGGCTGCCGGCGTCGACGTCGATCTGCACATCGACGATCGGCAGCGCGTTGGTGGCGGCGAGGTACACC
>CALRYR010000457.1:0-4076 GCA_943372425.1 Variovorax sp. YR752
GGCCACTTCCTGACCAAAACGCACGCAGCGGGTGCAGTGGATGCAGCGGCTCATCTCTTCCATGGAAATCAGCGGGCCGACGTTCTTGTGGAACACCACGCGTTTTTCTTCTTCGTAACGCGAGCCGCTACCGCCATAACCGACGGCCAGGTCCTGCAACTGGCAGTCACCGCCCTGGTCGCAGATAGGGCAATCCAGCGGGTGATTGATGAGCAGGAACTCCATCACCGACTGCTGGGCCTTGATGGCCTTCTCGCTCTTGGTGCGGACGATCATGCCCTGGGTCACGGGCGTGGCGCAGGCCGGCATCGGCTTGGGCGCCTTTTCCACGTCGACCAGGCACATGCGGCAGTTGGCCGCGATGCTGAGTTTCTTGTGATAGCAGAAGTGCGGGATGTACGTGCCCGCCTTGTCGGCGGCATGCATGATCATGCTGCCTTCGACGATGTCGACCTTCTTGCCGTCGAGTTCGATTTCAACCATATGTGTTGCGTTTTCGTGCTCAGGCCTTGGCCGGCGCCTTGGGCACATAGCCCGGAATCAGCGCCTCGAACTCGTGGCGGAAATGCTTGATCATCGCGCGCACCGGCATCGCCGCGGCGTCGCCCAATGCGCAGATCGTGCGGCCCTGGATGTTGTCGGCGACCGAGTTCAGCAGGTCCATGTCGCTGGGCTTGCCGTGGCCGGTGTGGATGCGGTCGACCACGCGCCACATCCAGCCCGTGCCTTCGCGGCACGGCGTGCACTGGCCGCAGGATTCGTGCATGTAGAAGTAAGAGAGGCGCTTGAGCGACTCGACCATCGACCGGCTGTCATCCATGACGATGACTGCGCCCGAGCCCAGCATCGAGCCGGCCTTGGCGATCGAGTCGTAGTCCATGGTGCAGGCCATCATGATGTCGGCCGGCAGCACCGGCGACGACGACCCACCCGGGATCACCGCCTTGAGCGTGCGGCCCTTGCGCACGCCACCCGCCAGCTCGAGCAGCTTGGAGAACGGCGTGCCCATCGGCACTTCGTAGTTGCCGGGAAGTTCGACGTCGCCACTCACCGAGTAGATCTTGGTGCCGCCGTTGTTCGGCTTGCCGCACTCGAGGTAGGCCTGGCCGCCGTTGCGGATGATCCAGGGCACCGCCGCGAAGGTCTCGGTGTTGTTGATGGTGGTCGGCTTGCCGTACAGGCCGAAGCTCGCCGGGAACGGCGGCTTGAAGCGCGGCTGGCCCTTCTTGCCTTCGAGCGATTCGAGCAGCGCGGTTTCTTCGCCGCAGATGTACGCGCCGAAGCCGTGCGCCGCGTGCAACTGGAAGTTGTACGTGCTGCCCATGATGGCGTTGCCGAGGTAGCCGGCCGCCCTCGCCTCTTCGAGCGCTTCTTCGAAGCGTTCGTAAGACTGGAAGATCTCGCCGTGGATGTAGTTGTAGCCGACGCTGATGCCCATCGCGTACGCCGCGATGGACATGCCTTCGATCACGATGTGCGGATTGAACTGCAGGATGTCGCGGTCCTTGCAGGTGCCCGGTTCGCCTTCGTCCGAATTGCAGACGAGGTACTTCTGGCCCGGAAACTGGCGGGGCATGAAGCTCCACTTCAGGCCGGTCGGGAAGCCCGCGCCACCGCGACCGCGCAGGCCCGAGGCCTTCACTTCGGCGATCACCTGGTCGGGCGTCAGGCCCTCGCTCAGGATCTTGCGCAGCGCCTGATAGCCGCCGCGCGCTTCGTAGTCGGCCAGCCGCCAGTTGGTGCCGTCGAGGCCGGCATAGATCTGCGGGCCGATGTGGCGGTCATGGAAGCAGGTCTGGACGCCGGTGGCCTGAAACTGCGAGAGGACTTGTTCGGGCGTCATGCAGCGTCTCCCTTCGACGAGGCGCGCAGGCCGTCAATGAGCTGGTCGAGCTTCTCGTTGCTCATGAAGCTGCACATGGTGCGGTCGTTGACCAGCATCACCGGCGAATCGGCGCAGGCGCCCAGGCATTCGCTCTGCTGCAGCGTGAACATGCCGTCATCGGTGGTGCCGCCCATCGTCACGCCGAGCTTCTTCTCGAGGTGCGTGAGCGCCGTGACACCGTCGCGCAACTGGCACGGCAGGTTCGTGCACACGTTGAGCTTGAAGCGGCCGATCGGCTGCTGGTTGTACATGTTGTAGAAGGTCGTGACCTCGTGCACGGCGATCGGCGGCATGCCGAGGAAGTCGGCGACGACCTTCTCGCTCTCGAGACTCACGTAGCCCTGTTCCTGCTGCACGATCGACAGGCAGGCCATGACGGCAGACTGCGCCTGGTCGGCCGGGTACTTGGCCACTTCGCGCGCGAAGCGTTCCAGGGCGGCGGCGGACAGCGGCTTCGTGGCCGCGGGTGTGCTGGGATTGCTCATCGATCGATTTCTCCGAACACGATGTCCAGGGTGCCGATCACGGCGACGGTGTCCGCGATCATGTGGCCGCGCGTCATCTCGTCGAGCGCCGACAGATGCACGAAGCCGGGCGCACGGATCTTCAAGCGGTACGGCTTGTTGGCGCCGTCGCTCACCAGGTAGATGCCGAACTCGCCCTTCGGGTGCTCGACGGCGGCATACGCCTCGCCTTCGGGCACGTGGAAGCCTTCGGTGAAGAGCTTGAAATGGTGGATCAGCTCTTCCATGTTGCCCTTCATGGACTCACGGGCCGGTGCCGCCACCTTGTGGTTGTCGGTGATGACCGGCCCGGGGTTCACGCGGAGCCAGTCGACGCACTGCTTGATGATGCGGTTGGACTGCGCCATTTCTTCCATGCGGACCAGATAGCGGTCGTAGCAGTCGCCGGTCTTGCCGACCGGGATGTCGAATTCCATGCGGTCGTAGACGTCGTACGGCTGCTTCTTGCGCAGATCCCACGCGATGCCGGAGCCGCGCAGCATCGGGCCGGTGAGGCCGAGGTTGAGCGCGCGCTCGGGCGTCATCACGCCGATGCCCACGGTGCGCTGCTTCCAGATGCGGTTGTCGGTCAGGAGCGTGTGGTACTCCTCCATGTGCTTCACGAAACGCTTCGTGAAGTCATCGATGAAGTCGAGCATCGAACCCTGGCGGTTCTCGTTCATGCGCTCGAGGGCCTTGGCGTTCTTGATCTTGCTGACCTTGTACTGCGGCATCGTGTCCGGCAGGTCGCGGTAGACGCCGCCCGGCCGGAAGTACGCCGCGTGCATGCGCGCACCCGAGACGGCCTCGTAGATGTCGAACAGGTCTTCGCGCTCGCGGAAGGCGTAGATCAGGATGGTCGAGCTGCCGCAGTCGTTGCCGTGCGAGCCGAGCCACATCAGGTGATTCAGCAGGCGCGTGATCTCGGCGAACATCACGCGGATGTACTGTGCGCGGATCGGCACCTCGATGCCCATCAGCTTCTCGATCGCCAGGCAGTAGGCATGCTCGTTGGACATCATCGACACGTAGTCGAGGCGGTCCATGTAGGGCAGCGACTGGATATAGGTCTTGTGCTCGGCGAGCTTTTCGGTCGCACGGTGCAGCAGGCCGATGTGCGGGTCGGCGCGCTGGACGACTTCGCCGTCGAGCTCGAGCACCAGGCGCAGCACACCGTGCGCGGCCGGGTGCTGCGGACCGAAGTTCAGCGTGTAGTTCTTGATTTCAGCCATGGTCAGTGCAGCCCGCCGTAGTTCTCTTCGCGGATCACGCGGGGCGTGACTTCTCGGGGTTCGATCGACACCGGCTGGTAGACCACGCGCTTGAGCTCTTCGTCGTAGCGCATCTCGACATGGCCCGACAACGGGAAGTCCTTGCGGAACGGGTGGCCGATGAAGCCGTAGTCGGTCAGGATGCGGCGGAGGTCTTCGTGCCCTTCGAACACGATGCCGAACAGGTCGAAGGCTTCGCGCTCGAACCAGTTGGCAGACGCCCACAGGTGCATCACCGACGGCAGCACGGGGAAATCGTCGTCGGCGCAGAACACCTTCACGCGGACGCGCTGATTCAGGCTGACCGACAGCAGGTGCGACACCGCGCAGTAGCGCAGGCCTTCCCATTCGGTGTCGCGGTACGACGAATAGTCGAGGCCGCAGAGGTCGACGAGCTGCTCGAACTGGCAACCCGGC
>CALRYR010000458.1:0-4071 GCA_943372425.1 Variovorax sp. YR752
CTGGCGCAGCTCGACGGCAACGAGATCACCTCGCGTCGCACGGCGGCGGCTTCGGCATTGGCCGCGTCCTTCCTGTCGCGCGCCGATGCGCGGCACCTGCTGGTGGTGGGGGCCGGCCGCGTCGGCAGCCTGCTGCCCGCTGCCTACCGCGCCGTGCGGCCGATCGAGCGCGTGACCGTGTGGGACCGGCAGCCCGCCAGCGCGCAGGCGCTGGTCGAGCGGCTGCGTGCCGACGGCATCGAGGCCGTCGCGGTGCGCGATCTGCCGGCCGCCGCGGCCGAGGCCGACATCGTCAGCTGCGCCACGCTCGCGACCGAACCGGTGGTGCACGGTGCCTGGCTGCGCCCCGACAGCCACCTCGACCTGATCGGCAGTTTCACGCCGGCGATGCGCGAGGCCGACGATGCTTGCTTCGGTGGCGGTGCGCGCCTGTACGTCGACACCGCGGAGGCTTTGCAGAAGAGCGGCGAGCTGCTCGGCCCGATGGCACGCGGCGTGTTCGCCGCGGATGACGTGGCCGGCACGCTGGCCGACCTGTGCAGCGGGCGCGTGCCGGGCCGTCGCGACGGCGATGGCCGCACCGTCTTCAAGTCGGTGGGCACGGCGCTGGAAGACCTGGCGGCGGCGGTGCTCGTGTTCGAGCAGGCCTGAGCGGCCACGTAGTCATCGCGAGCAACTTGCGGCCGCTGGTCCACTCAAGCAAACAAGTCGTTCATTGCAATGGTTGGCAAAACAGCGTCGAGTGCATGCCCTTTGAGCAGTCGCTCGATGGCACTCCATCGGGGTGATGGCTCTGCCTTGCGTTCGCGGTACACCATCGCGTAGACCTTGTGGCGAACATCGTCCAAGCGCTGTTGTCCGAGCTGCTTCCCGCGATAAAGACCTTCGAATCCGAGTACCAGGATGAGCAGCATGAGTTCGAGCAGGTCGACGTGCTTGGCGGGCTCGATGGCCGAGCGTCCAAGAAGAAGGAAGAATCCGTCGCCTCCGTTATTGGCGCCATGAAACTGTATCGACAGACGTCCGGCCCAGTGCCGCACCGTGGTTTCGTTCGCCGTCGCCCAAGGCGTGTGCGCGATGGCTTCGTCCAGAGCGGCACACAGCATGTAGCTGGCGGCCAATGTGTCAGCGGTCTGGATGCGGGCATCCTGTGCGACGGACTGAAAGGCCTTGATTGCACTCACCAATGCGCGGTAGAAGTCGTCTTGCCCCTGGCCGTCGAGTTTTGCGGGCATTCTGGCCAGAGCCTCGAGCAGTGGGCGTGCCGCTTCGATCAGTGGCACACGCGCGGCCTTCACCGTCACCAGTCGGTCGGGCTGGGGAGAAATGCGAGCAAGCGTTTGCGGGGTTCGGAGAAGTGGCTGTGGCTTGGGCTTTGGCGTCGAAGCGGCCGCGAGCCGTGCGGCGGTTCGCTCGAAGTAGGCTTCGGCGGCATGGGGGACGTCTTCCAGTAATGGCATGGTGATGCAATCAATCTTCAATTCGCCGTCCAGCGCAACGGCTCCTCCGGCCCGATGCCGTCCTCGCGCCGCTTCTGGCCGCAGTCGCTGTTCCACTCTTCGGGGAAAGTAGGCCAATAGCTAAGCCGTTCGGACAGGCTCTGTACGGGCCACCAAATGAAAGCCGAGATGTTGACCAGCATGCTGCTGCGCGCGTTCTCGCGCATTAACTCCCCAGGGCTGGAGAACCCCTTGCGGAGCCATTCGTCCTCACGCGGTGCGGGCACTGCGTCCATGCCTTCTTCCATGAAAGTGCGGATGTACTGCCACGGACCTTCACCGAAAACAAACTCCGGACCCACCCACAAGATGTCCTCGCCATTGCGCTCAGGGTCGCTGGCATCGACGGGTGGCCAGTACAAGACAAGACCTGAGCGTTCCAGATCGTTTTGACGAATCAGCCGAAGCGTGGGATTGCGCAGATCGTCGTGGGTCATGCGACGCGGTGCCCGCCAGCGGACATGGGCCTGGACGCGGTCCCAGTCCAGCACGGCGTTGCCGCCGTAGCGCTTAGGGCGCAGGACATAGACCTTGCGCGTGGTTCGATTGAAGCGGTAGCGGGCACGCATCGACGTGAAGAATGCAGGGGCGCCGATGAGGGGCCAGAGGAAGTAACAAAGGATCACCGCACCCAACGGAGTGATCCACGCGAGCACTGTGACAAGGTCAAAAGCGGAGGTCAGCGTGATTGCCAGTGCTCCAAAAAAAGGAACACCGACCATCAGAAGAAGCAAGATCATCAAGAGAAACGCCAACGACCTCAGATCCTCTGACCCATTTGACAACTCGACGAAGTGCTCGTTGAAGTCAAGCACGCAGCGCGAGTTGAGAAGACTGGGCGCAGCCGCTGGTTCGCCGTCGGGCTCGTGCGGCCCATAGCGCCGGCTGTACTCGTTGATGTCGCCCACGAGTTCCACGGCCTTCTGCCTTCCTTGTTTCGCGACGGTTCTCCAGAATCCCTCTTCGATAGTGAACATGAGTGGATTCCTTTACTTCATCTCCGACAGCACGTCGGCAAGCTTGCTCATCATCTCGGCTTCGCTGCGGAAGGGCATCTTGGTATTGGTCTTCAGGATCTGGCTCTCGGGGATGACTGGAGGGGGAGGAGGGGCAGGCGTCAACTGATACACACCGCTCTCTGCCGCAGCCGCGGTGGTGTAAGAAGACAGTGCGCTCTTGACCAATGGAACGACTGCATCGGTGGTGTCTTCCGTCTTGCCGATGAAGGCATTCTTGTCGGCATCCTTGACCGTGGCGACCCCGAAGGGCTGGGCCAGAAGCCAGTTGACCCACGCGTCGCCCTTGAGCTTGCCGATCGCGAAGGTGGAGACGGCTGTGACGATGGCCAGATAAATATTGATGCGTGACAGCCAAAATTCGGCAGTCGTGCCGGTGAGCGCCAAATCGATAAGAGTGGTGGCAATCGTTCCGCCCCCCGTTCCGACGCGCGCGTAGTAAGCAACTGCGAGCAATCGCTCATCCTCGTTGTATGCCGTTCGCCCATCGACCATATCCCACCAAACCCCCACAGCCGTACCTGCCACGACGTATCGCGCGGCGTCGCCCTTGAGGTCCTGCAACTTCTGGGTCGCCTCCTTCAGCTTGCCCGGCAACTCCTGCGCCGCCACCACATGCGGCACCTGCTTGAACACCGTCTCTTCGTAGAAGCTCGCCTTCCACCCTTTGAGCAGCCCCATGCCATTCGCAACGCTGGCGGTGGCATCGCTGATGCTGCGGGTGTCCTGCTTGATGCCCGCCGTGCCCAGCTTCGGGATGATCGACAGCATGCTCAGGCCGCCGAGCACGATGGGCACGCGCTTGCCTTGAATGGCAGCCGTCAGGTCGCTCTTGACGAAAGTCGGTGCCTGAGAGCCCATGCCATGGGCGAGCAGCAGCACTTGCGTGCGGGCGATGTGCGCCTCCAGCTCCGAGGGCTGGAGCTTCTTGACGCGTGCCAGCGTGGCGCTGAGCAGCACTGAGAGGATGTTGTCCTTGGCGGCGTTGCCGATGTTCTCGTCGAGCCATCGGTCGTGCCCGATGTCGCTGCCGGTCGCCTCACAGCAAATCATCGAGCTTCCCAGCGCAACGGCTCCTCCGGCCCGATGCCGTCCTCGCGCCGCTTCTGGCCGCAGTCGCTGTTCCACTCTTCGGGGAAGGTGGGCCAGGTGCAGAGCCGCTCGGCCAGGCTGCGAACAGGCCATAACATGAATTGCATTGCGGAGAGAAGAATGCTGTCGGTTGAGTTCTCGCGCATCAGTTCTCCAGGGCTGGAGAACCCCTTGCGTAGCCATTCGTCCTCACGCGGTGCGGGCACAGCATCCATGCCCTCTTCCATGAAGGTGCGGATGTACTGCCACGGAAATTCTCCGAGAACGAAGTCAGACCCCACCCAGACAATGTCCTCGCCCTTGCGCTCAGGGTCACCAGCATCGAAGGGTGGCCAGTAAAGGGCGAGGTCTGCATATTCAATGTCACTCTGACGAATCAACCGAAGCGTCGGATTGCGCAGGTCGTCGTGGGTCATGTGGCGCGGTGCCCGCCAACGGACATGGGCCTGGACGCGGTCCCAGTC
>CALRYR010000459.1:0-4064 GCA_943372425.1 Variovorax sp. YR752
GCTCATGCCTTGCGGGCCACGATGAACATGCGCGGGAAGGCCAGCAGCAGCTTCCCGTCCACGCGCGGTGGATAGGCGTCCGCAATGCGGCGCTCGTAGGCGGCGAGATAACTCGCCTTCAGATCGGCGTCGAGCGGGTCGACGAAGGGTTTGAGCCCGGTGCTGCTCACCCATTCGACGATGGCCGCAGCCGACGCCATGGGATGCTGGTAGATGGTGTGCCAGACATCGACATGCGCCGCATCGCGCGCCAGCAGGTCGTAGTAGCCACCCAGCTTGAGCAGTTCGGTGCGCAGCCTGTCTGCGTCGCCGATGGGTTCCTGCCACGGCGCTTCGGAAGCGACTTCACGCATCAGGCGGTGCGTGGGCTCGGCCCGGTTGTCGGGCATCTGGATGGCGAGCACGCCACCGGGCGCCAGGGCGGCGAACAGGCGCGGGATCAGCGTCTCGTGATCGGGCACCCATTGCAGCGCCGCGTTGGCGTAAATGAGATCGGGGGCGACATCGGGCGTCCAGCGGCCGATGTCGCCGAATTCAAACCGGGCCTGCGGCAGCCGCTTGCGCGCGCTGGCCAGCATGGCCTCGGAGTTGTCGATGCCCAGCACGTCCGCTTGCGGAAAGCGGCGTGCCAGCAACTCGGTGGAATTGCCCGGACCGCAGCCGAGGTCGACCACACGGGTCGCCTCCACCAGCGGAACGCGCGCCAGCAGCTCGGCAGCCGGGCGCGTGCGCTCGTCCTCGTAACGGGCGTAGAGCGCGGGGTTCCAGTCGGACATCGACGGGGCCGTACTTACTTGACCAGGTGGGCGACGCCGGCCTGCTCGTCGGTCAGTTCCTTGAGCGTCTTGTCGATGCGCTCCTGGCTGAAGGCGTCGATCTCGAGGCCCTCGACGACCTTGTATTCGCCGTTCTCGCAGGTGACCGGGAAGCCGAACATCACGTCCTTCGGGATGCCGTACTGGCCGTCCGACGGGATGCCCATCGTGACCCACTTGCCGTTGGTGCCCAGGGCCCAGTCGCGCATGTGGTCGATGGCCGCGTTGGCAGCGGACGCAGCCGACGACGAGCCGCGGGCTTCGATGATGGCCGCGCCGCGCTTGCCGACGGTCGGCAGGAAGGTGTTGGCGTTCCATTCCTGGTCGTTGATCATCTTGGCGACGCTTTCGCCATTGATGGTCGCGAAGCGGTAGTCGGCGTACATCGTGGGCGAGTGGTTGCCCCAGACGGTGAGCTTCTCGATGTCGGCCACGGCCTTGCCGGTCTTGGCGGCGATCTGGCTGGCGGCGCGGTTGTGGTCCAGGCGCAGCATGGCGGTGAAGTTCTTGCGCGGCAGGTCGGGCGCGCTCTTCATGGCGATGTAGGCGTTGGTGTTGGCGGGGTTGCCCACCACCAGCACCTTCACGTCACGGCTGGCGACGGCATTGAGCGCAGCGCCCTGTGCCGTGAAGATGGCGCCGTTGACGGCCAGCAGTTCGGCACGTTCCATGCCGGGGCCACGGGGACGCGAGCCGACCAGCAAGGCGTAGTCGGCATCCTTGAAGGCGGTCATCGGGTCGCCATGGGCTTCCATGCCGACCAGCAGCGGGAAGGCGCAGTCGTCGAGTTCCATCATCACGCCCTTGAGCGCCTTTTGCGGGCCTTCGACGGGCACTTCGAGCAGTTGCAGGATGACCGGCTGGTCCTTGCCGAGCATTTCGCCGGAAGCGATGCGGAACAACAGGGCGTAACCGATTTGGCCGGCGGCGCCGGTGACGGCAACGCGAACAGGCTTTTTGCTCATGGGAAAGACTCCAGAAGATGGTGAGGACGGTGTCGGCCAGCACGGCGGCTGCCCGGGTGCCCGCAGCGGGCGGACCCGTGTGGCGGAACAGCCTCGCATTTTATGCCGATTCGCAGTTTTCGGCGCGCGCGTCTTATGTCTTATATAAGATACAGCCCGTCTGCACGCCGCAAGGCGAGCGAACCCCCATGAGCACGCCCACCCTTCCCGACCCCGCCACGCCGTCCTTCAGTCCGCTGTACCAGCAGATCAAGGCGCTGATCCTGCAGAGCCTGCAGGCGGGCGAATGGAAGCCCGGCGAGCCGATCCCCAGCGAGATGGACCTCGCCGCGCGCTTCCGGGTGAGCCAGGGCACCGTGCGCAAGGCGATCGACGAACTGGCAGCCGAGAACCTCGTGGTGCGGCGCCAGGGCAAGGGCACCTTCGTCGCGACCCATGCCGAGCAGCAGGTGCAATATCGGTTCCTGAAACTGGTGCCCGACAGCGGCGACACCGCCACGGAAGGCCCGGCCGAGCGCACCATCGTCGATTGCAAGCGACTGCGCGCCTCGGCCGACGTGGCGCGCGCGCTGGCCCTGCGCACCGGCGACGCCGTGCTTCAGGTGCGCCGCGTGCTGGCGTACGCCGGGGTACCGACCATCCTCGAAGACCTCTGGCTGCCCGGCACCCCATTCAAGGGCCTGACCGCCGAACGCCTGCGCGCCTCGCGCGGCCCGATGTACGCGATGTTCGAGGCCGAATTCGGTGTTCGCATGGTGCGTGCCGAGGAAAAGATCCGCGCCGTGCTGCCCGACGTAGAACAGACGTCGTTGCTCGATGTTGCGGCCGGCACCCCGCTGCTGAGCGTCGAACGCGTCGCATACACGTACAACGACACCCCGATGGAGCTTCGGCGCGGCCTTTACCGCACCGACACCCACCACTATCGCAACGAGCTGGGCTGAAATGAAGCGCCGACACTACGCACCGGGAGGGAGCACGACGCCCGCCAGGAACGCAGCCAGCGCGGCAGCGTCCGACCATTCCAGTGCGGTGACGCGGCGGCGTCCGCTGCCCGATGGTGCATTGCAATAGAATTTTGCGTTGTTTGCATTTCCGACGAAGACAAGCAGCCACCCCCGAAAAGCAACGAAAGCCCCCATGACCGAGCTTGCCAAAACACCCCGTCCGCCGAGACGCGAGTTCCGCAACATCAATGCCTTCACCGACCTCACCACCTACCGCCTTCCGCCCGCCGGCATCGTCTCGATCCTGCACCGCGTCAGCGGTGTGCTGATGTTCCTGTTGCTCCCGTTCATCATCTGGATGTTCGACACCTCGGTTTCCTCCGAGATCTCGTTCGCACGCTTCAAGGCGGCCTTCAACAGCGGCCTGGGCTTCGCGCCCGGCTGGTTCCTCAAGTTGGTCGCCCTGGCACTGATCTGGGCCTACCTGCACCACTTCATCGCCGGCCTGCGCCACCTGTGGATGGACGTGAGCCACGCCGCCGTCAACAAGGAGTTCGGCAAGAGCTCCGCCATCGCCACGCTCGCCCTGAGCATCCTGCTGACCGTCGTTCTCGGCGCAAAGCTCTTCGGCCTGTACTGAGAAGGAGCGGACATGTCTGTGAATTACGGCTCCAAGCGCATCGTCGTCGGCGCACATTACGGTCTGCGCGACTGGCTCAGCCAGCGCATCACCGGTGGCCTGATGGCCCTCTTCACCATCCTCGTGCTGGCGCAGTTGCTCTTTTCTCGCGGCCCCATCGGCTACGACACCTGGTCCGGCATCTTCTCGGCCCAATGGATGAAGGTTCTCACCTTCGTGGTGATCGCTTCGATCCTCTACCACGTATGGGTGGGCATGCGCGATGTCTGGATGGACTACGTCCAGCCCGTCGCCATCCGCCTCGCCCTGCAAATTTTCACGATCGTCTGGCTTGTGGGTTGCGCGGGTTGGGCCATTCAAGTGCTCTGGAGACTCTGACCCATGACTGCCTATACCAAAGACCAAATCACCAAGCGCAAGTTCGACGTCGTCATCGTCGGCGCCGGCGGCTCGGGCATGCGTGCCTCGCTGCAACTGGCGCGCGCCGGCCTCAACGTGGCCGTGCTCTCCAAGGTGTTCCCGACCCGTTCGCACACGGTCGCCGCGCAAGGCGGTGTGGGTGCATCGCTCGGCAACATGAGCGAGGACAACTGGCACTACCATTTCTACGACACCGTCAAGGGCTCGGACTGGCTGGGCGACCAGGACGCGATCGAATTCATGTGCCGGCGGGCGCCGCAGGCGGTCTATGACCTCG
>CALRYR010000460.1:0-4057 GCA_943372425.1 Variovorax sp. YR752
TGAACTTCGAGTTCATTCCGCTGGTGCACAAGGCCGACGGCTTCTGGATCGCGATGGGGGCGATGGGCGTGATCGCGGTCGTGCTGGTCGTGGTGTTCCGGCGAAAGCGCTACCTCGCACGCAGCGCCCGCTGACCCCGCCTGCGTGAACGTGAAAACGCCGGGCGGTGCAATGCACCGTCCGGCGTTTTCATTGAGGGCAGTGAATCAGTCACGGCCGCACGAGGCGGCCACGGCGATCACAGGCCGGCGCGGCGGGTGGTGGCCAGCGAACCGTTGGTGAACTCGGCCGGCACCGTGCTGTTCACGAAGGACTTGCGGTCCAGGTTCTGGTTGGCGGCGTTGGCGGTTGCGACGGCTTCGGCGGCCACGGCAGCGCGGCTGGTGGGCGACGGCAGGGTCGGCGCGACCTTCGAGCTGCTGTTGATGTTCTGGTTGGGTGCGTGCGCGGCGGCAACAGCTTCGGTGTCGACGGCGGCACGGCTCTTGACCGACACGACTTGCTGGACGCCGTCGTAGGTTTCAGCCTGGGCGCCGATGGCGGCGAAGAGGGTCAGGGCAGCAGCGGCGATGATGTGAGCGGTCTTCATGGTTTATTCCTCGGTATGTAGTTGGTACATCGGGCTGGCTTCTGGTGGCTGGCCCGTGGGATGAATTCTCCGAGCAGAATGCGGTGTAAACCCGTGGAAAAATGAACCACGGTGTTCATGAATACGAAACAATCGGAGACGCTGCAACCCAGCCTTCCCACCGCCACCAATGGACAGCCTCGACCTTCTGAAGACCTTCCGCGAAGTCGCGACGCTGGGTAGTTTTTCGCGTGCGGCCAAGCGGCTCGACATGTCGAAGGCGACCGTCAGCAAGTACGTGGCCGAACTCGAGACCCGCTTCGGCGTGCGGCTGCTCAACCGCTCCACACGATCGGTCAGCCTGACCGACGCCGGCGCCCTGCTGCTCGAACGCAGCACGCCCGTCATGGAGCTGGTGGCGCTGACGCAGGCCGAGATCCAGGAGCATGCGAGCCGGCCCACGGGCCGTCTACGCATCTCTGCGCCGCATGGCATGGGCCAGGGCGACCTGCCCACGCTGCTCGCGCAGTTCATGGGCTACTACCCCGATGTCAGCATCAGCCTGCACCTGAGCAACCGCGCGGTCGACATGGCCGAGGAAGCGATCGACGTCGCCCTGCGCTTCGGGCCCATCGCCGACGACAACCTGATCGTGCGCAAGCTGCAGCAGATGCCCTTGGTGCTGTGCGCGTCTCCGGTGTACTGGAAGAAGCACGGCACACCCGCGCATCCGTCCGACCTCGCCGGACACGATGCCTTGACGCACTCGCGCCTGGGCACGCACCCGCAATGGCGTTTCGAAGTGGAAGGCAAGCCGCTCGACGTATCGGTGAAGAGCCGCATGGACGCCACCGAGGCCGGACCGCTGATCGAGGTGGCCCTGCACGGATTCGGCATCGTCTACATGCCGGCGCTGCTGGTGCAGCCGCACATCGACCGTGGCGAACTGGTGCCCGTGCTCGAGCCCTATGTGCGCGGCGACATGTGGCTGTCGGCCGCCTACCTGCAGCGGCGCCACAACAGCGCCGCGTTGAAGGCCCTGCTCGACTTCCTGCAAACCCGCATCGGGCCTCGCACGAAAGCGATCAGGGCATAGGGCCTCAGCCCACGTGCGTGGCGAAGAATGCCAGGGTGCGCTCCTTCGCCAGCTTGGCAGCGGCTGCGTCGTACGAACCACGCTGGTCGCAGTTGAAGCCATGGTCGGCTTCGTACACATGCACCTCGACCTCCGGATGCGCCTTTTTGAAGGCCTCGACCGAGTCGAGCGAGATCCAGTGGTCCTTGCTCCCGAAGTGTGCGAGCACCGGCACCTTCGGCGTGCGCGCCGATTCCTCCGGCGTGGTCATGCCGCCGCCGTAGTACGGCGCTGCGGCCGCGATGCCCGTCACCTCCGCAGCCGCGCGCCAGGTCAGCAGGCCGCCCCAGCAGTAGCCGACGATGCCGACCTTGCCCGCCTTCGCCGCGTATTCGACGGCGGCCTGCACGTCCTGCAGCACACCGGGCGCGGGAAGCGCCTCGACCGCGGCCTTGAGCGCCATGCCGGCCTGCATGTCGTCGCCGGTGTAGCCGATTTCGACGCCGGGCTTCACGCGATGGAAGGTCGCCGGTGCCACCGCCAGGTATCCGGCGGCCGCGTAGCCGTCGGCCACCGAGCGAATGTGCGAGTTGACGCCGAAGATCTCCTGCAGCACGACGATGGCGCCCTTCGGCTGGCCCGCGGGTTCGGCCACGTAGGCGGGGAAAGTGAAGCCGTCTTTGGCGGTGAGATCGATGAATTGACCCATGGTCGTTGCTCCTGTCGGATTGAGGGAATCAGTGGGTCTTGCCTTGCAGCGCAAGCTCGACGAATTGGAGCCGGTCCTGGCCCCAGAACAGTTCGCCGTCGATCGCGTAGGTGGGCGCGCCGAACACCTGCGCGTCGATGGCCTCCTGCGTGAAGGCTTCGTAGCGCTCCTGCACGGCCTGGCTCTGCGACTGCTCGACGCGCTGCGCCGGCAGGCCGCACTCGGCGGCGATCGCCGACAGCACCTTCGGGTCGGCGATGTTGCGCTCCTGCACCCACACGGCCGCGAAGACCGCGCCGCAGACCTGCATCGCCGCATCGACGCCGTCCTGCATGTCGACTGCGATGATGAGCTTGGAGGCATCGTCGCCCGCCACCGGGAAGAAGCGCGGCTTGACGTTCATCGGCAGGCCCAGGTGCTGCGAGAAGCGCGCCATCTCGACCAGCCGGTAGGCCTGGCGTTGCGGCGCGCGCTTGCCCAGCGGCAGGCCGCCGGACACCGGGAACACCGCGCCGAAGTCGACCGGCCGCACCCGCACGGTGGCGCCGGCCGCCTTCGCGATGGCGGCGAAGCGCTCGTGGCCGAGGTAGGTCCAGGGGCTCTGCGGGGTGAAGTAATAGTCGACGGTACGGGGCATGGCGGTCTCCTGAAAGGCGGCGATGATGTAATCGCGCCGGGGCGCTTTTTTAACCCACGCACGGCTTTCGTGCAGGAGGCGGGAATTGGACCAGCAGATCCTTCTGATCACAGGCGGTGGCCGCGGCATCGGTGCCGCCGTCGCCCTGCTCGCGGCACAGCGCGGCTTTGCCGTGGCGGTCAACTACGCGAGCAACTCGCTGGCCGCCGACGAGGTGGTGCGTACCATCCGCGCGGGCGGTGGCAGCGCCATTGCGGTCCAGGCCGACGTGGGCGACGAGGCCCAGGTGCTGGCGATGTTCGAGAAGGTCGATGCGAAGCTCGGCCGCCTCACCGCACTGGTCAACAACGCCGGCGTGGTCGACATGAAGGCGCGCGTCGACGAGATGAGCGTCGCGCGGCTCGAGCGCATGTTCCGCATCAACGTGATCGGCAGCTTCGTCTGCGCGCGCGAGGCCGTGCGGCGCATGAGCACGAAGCACGGCGGCAACGGGGGGTCGATCGTCAACGTTTCCAGCGCGGCGTCCCGGCTCGGCTCGCCGGGCCAGTACGTCGACTACGCAGCGAGCAAGGGCGCGATCGACACCTTCACGGTCGGCCTGGCCAAGGAAGTGGCCGACGAAGGCATCCGCGTGAATGCGGTGCGCCCGGGCCTCATCGAAACCGACATCCACGCCTCCGGCGGCATGCCCGAGCGCGCCGCGATGCTGGCGCCCACCGTGCCGATGAAGCGCACCGGCACACCCGAGGAGATCGCCGGCGCCATCGTCTGGCTGCTGTCGCCCGAGGCCAGCTACACAACGGCGGCCCTCCTCGACGTCACCGGGGGACGCTGATGGCCAGCCCCACGATGGACCTGATCAAGCCGCTGATCACGCTGCTGGCCATCGTGAACCCGCTGGCGATCGTGCCCTTCTTCATCCACTACACGCAGGAATACAACGAGCGCCAGCGGCGCCGCACCGCGTGGATCTCGGCCTTCAGCGCCTTCGTGGTGATCGCCATCAGCGCGCTGCTCGGCCTGCAGCTGCTGGGCTTCTTCGGCATCTCGATCGCGAGCTTCCAGGTG
>CALRYR010000461.1:0-4045 GCA_943372425.1 Variovorax sp. YR752
TGCACCGAGATGTCCACGCCGTGCGCGAAGGGCTTGAAGAACAGCGGCGTGGCCCAGGTGTTGTCCATGACCACGAAGGCATCGACCTTGTGCGCTTCCTCGGCGATGGCGGGGATGTCCTGCACCTCGAAGGTGGTGGAGCCGGGCGACTCGACGAACACGACACGCGTGGACGGCCGCATCTGCCGGCGGATCTCGCCGCCCGCGAGCGGGTCGAAAAACGCCACGTCGACGCCGAAGCGCGTGAGCACCTTGGTGGCGAAGCTGCGCGTCGGACCGTAGACGCTGTCGCTGATCAACGCGTGGTCGCCGGGCCGGAGCAGTGCGAGCAGGCTGTGGGTGCAGGCGGCGAGGCCCGAGGGAAACACGATGGACCGGTAGCCGCCTTCGAGTTCCGCCAGCGCGGTTTCCAGGGCGCGTGTGGTGGGCGTGCCGAAGCGGCCGTACGACGCATAGGGGTTACCGGGGAGCTTGCGCGACTCCCATTCGGTGAGCGAATTCGACAGGATGGTCGAGCCCCGGAACACCGGCGTGTTGACCATGCCGCTATGGCTGGAGGGGTCGCGTCCGGTATGGACCAGGATGGTTTCTGAATCGAAGGAAGTCAACGGGCCGGTCTTTCAGGGAGGCTGGGAAGCGGTGGCGGTGTTCCAGTCTAGAAAGACGGCCGTGGTTTCTTTTGCTGAAATTTGCCTCGTCGTTCTTCTATCGAGCAAAATTCTTCCTCATATCAAGTGGATATTGGATTGGAATGCCCGTGGACAAGATCGACAAGGCCATCCTCGAACTGCTGCAGGTCAACGCGAGCGCTTCGCTGCAGGAGATCAGCGAGCAGGTGAGCCTGTCGGCCACGCCCTGCTGGCGCCGCATCCAGCGCCTCGAGCGCGAGGGCTACATCCGCCAGCGCGTGGCATTGCTCGACCCCGACAAGCTCAACGTGGGCGTGACGGTGTTCGTCGCCGTCCGCACGAGCCAGCACAACGAGAAGTGGTTCAAGCGATTCAGCGCTGTGGTGGCGGCCATCCCGCAGATCGTGGAGTTCTATCGCATGAGCGGCGACGACGACTACCTGCTGCGCGTCGTGGTGCCCGACATCAAGGGCTACGACGCGGTGTATCAGCGGCTGATCCGCGAGATCGAGCTGTCGGACGTGAGCTCGAGCTTCGCCATGGAGCAGATCAAGTACACCACCGCGCTGCCGCTCGACTACGCCTGAACAAAGGGCCGCGAACGAGCGGGATGTTCACATGAGGTTACGGCGCGTGATGGCGCATGGTTTCCAATGGAGGGCCGCGCCGCCACGGCGCTCGAAAGGAAGTGTCGCCCATGTCCGAGCGTGAACCCGATTTCCGGCCCGCTGCCCGACAGTCGCCCATGAAGGCCGTCGTGGTGGGCGTGATCGTCGCCATCGCCGCCGCGGCCGGCTGGTGGTACTGGTCGCAGCGCGACGGCGCAGTGCCTGTGTCGCCACCCGTCACCACCGCGCCGGCCGTGCCCGACGGGCCGCCGCCCGCGCCGCCGGTCGCGGCCGTGGGCCCGCAGAACCCGGTCGATGCGCTGGCCGAACCCGACGCCGTGCTGCCTGCACTGGGCGACTCGGATGCCCAGGCGAAGAAGGCGCTGACCGATCTGCTGGGTGCCCAGCGCGTGACCACGCTCCTCAACGTCGACGGCTTCGTGCGGCGCGTGGTCGCCACGATCGACAACCTGCCGCGTGCCCAGGCGCCGTCGCGCATGTGGCCGATGGTGCCCGCGCCCGAGCGCTTCGCTGTCGAGGGCGGCGCGGAGCGCACGACCATCGGCCAGGCCAACGGCGCGCGCTACGCGGCCTTCACGCAGATGGTGGAGGCGGTCGATGCCGAACGCGCCGCGTCGCTCTATGCGCGCTTCTACCCGCTGTTCCAGCAGGCCTACGAAGAACTCGGCTACCCCGGCCGCTACTTCAACGACCGGCTGGTGGCCGTCATCGACCATCTGCTCGAAGCGCCCGAGCCCACCGGCCCGGTGCAGGTGCAGCTGACCGAGGTGCGCGGCGAGTTCACGGCGGAGCGGCCGTGGACGCGCTACGAGTACGTCGACCCGGCGCTCGAGTCGATGTCGAGCGGCCAGAAGCTGATGGTGCGCGTGGGCCTGGCGAACGAGCGGCGGCTCAAGGCCAAGCTGCGTGCCTTCCGCGCGCAGGTGGCGACCGGCGCTGTGGCCAAGCGCTGACGCATGAAGATCGCGACCTTCAACGTCAATGGTGTGAATGGTCGCCTGCCCCGGCTGCTGGAATGGCTGGCCGAGTCGAAGCCCGACGTGGCGTGCCTGCAGGAGCTGAAGTCGCCCGATGCCAACTTTCCCTCCGAGGCGATCCGTGCGGCCGGGTACGGCGTGGTCTGGCACGGGCAGCGTGCGTGGAACGGCGTGGCGATCCTCGCCCGCGGCCGCGAGCCGATCGAGACCGGGCGTGGCCTGCCGGGTTTCGAGGACGACCCGCAGAGCCGCTACCTCGAAGCGGTGGTCGACGGCGTTGTGATCGGCTGCCTCTACCTGCCCAACGGCAACCCGCAGCCCGGACCGAAGTTCGACTACAAGCTGGCGTGGTTCGAACGTTTCAACGCGCATGCGAAGCGGCTGTGGGGGTGCGGCCTGCCGGTGGTGCTGGCCGGCGACTACAACGTCGTGCCGACCGACTTCGACATCTACAACCCGGCGTCGTGGCGCGAGGATGCTCTCCTGCAGCCGGCCAGCCGCGAGGCCTTTGCGCGCCTGATGAAGCAGGGCTGGACCGATGCGCTGCGCGCCCGCCATCCCGACGAGCGCATCTACACGTACTGGGATTACTGGCGCAATCGCTGGCCGCGCAACGCCGGCCTGCGCATCGACCACCTGTTGCTCAGCGCCGAACTCGCACCGCGCCTGCGCGATGCCGGCGTCGACCGCGAGGTCCGTGGCCAGGCAGGGGCCAGCGACCACGCACCGGCATGGGTCTTGCTCTCATGATGTGAGGGGCACCGGCCGTTGTAGGAATCGCTCTGTACACTTCGGCGGTCCCGTCGGGACCCGTCGGCTGCCCAGCGCTGGCGAGGGTCCTCTACCCCTCCTTCATGAACCACAGCGCGCCTTCCTCGACGCCCGTAGCCTCGGCTGACCCTCTGCTGCTCGCACGCATGGTGCGCGTTGACCAACTGGTGTCGGTGCGGCGCAGCGTGCTGGCCGGCATGCCGATCAGCATCGTGCTGAGCTGCACCGCTGCGCTGGTGGCGATCAAGTCGGGGCGTCCGCTGGAGGGGCTGTCCTGGCTGATGCTGACGCTGGTGATCAGCGTGGTGCGCATCGTCACGAGCCGACGGCTGCTCGAGCGCTCCGCGGCCACGGCCGCACAGGGTGGCGACACCAGCCTGGCCAACGCCCACTGGGTCGAGTGGCAGCTGCGGTGGACGGCCATCGCGGCCGGCGTGTCGGGCTGCGTGTGGGCGCTGGTGACCTTTCTGTGCGACGGCTACACCTCGCCGCAGACAGTGTTCTACCTGACGATCGTTTGCGGCACCTGCGCAGGTGCTGTCACCTACAGCAGCGCCTATGCGCTGGCGCCACTGAGCTTCATCCTGCCGACGCTGCTGTCGGTGATGGTGTCGCTGGTGATCGCCGGTGGCTTTGAGAACGTGAGCCTGGCCGCCATGGTGCTGCTGTACTTCGTCGGTCTCACGCGCGGCTCGCTGGTGAGCGAGAAGGCCTTCCGGGCGGGCAGCCGCCTCAAGAACGAAGCGACCGAACTGGCGGCGCGGCTGAATCAGGCGCACCAATCGCTGCAGGCATCCACACAGGCGCTGGCCCGCCGGGCATCGCATGATTTCCTCACCGGGCTCCTCAATCGCGAAGGCTTCACCCAGGCCGTGGCCGCCCACCTGGCCAGACATCGGGCGCAATCGCACTGCCTGATGCTGCTCGACCTGGACGGGTTCAAGACGGTGAACGACGTCTTCGGCCACAAGGTCGGCGACCGGGTGCTCGAGGACATCGCACGCTGGCTGACGAGCGAGCTCGAAGGCCTCGAAGCGGT
>CALRYR010000462.1:0-4034 GCA_943372425.1 Variovorax sp. YR752
GCAGGCGCAGTTCGCCGGTCGCGATCTTCGGCAAGTACTGGCGCTTCTGCGCCTCGCTGCCGTGGCGCAGCAGCGTGCCCATGTTGTACATCTGGCCGTGGCACGAGCCCGCGTTGCCGCCGGAGAAGTTGATCTCCTCCATGATCACCGAGGCCTCGGTCAGGCCGAGGCCGGAGCCGCCGTAGTCGGCCGGGATCAACGCGGCCAGCCAGCCAGCCTGGGTGAGCGCGTCGACGAAGGCCTCGGGGTAGCCACGCTCGTGGTCGACCTTCTGCCAGTAAGCGGCATCGAAGCCGCCGCACAGCGCGCGCAAGGCCTCGCGCATCTCCTGATGGCCGTCGGGGGTGGGGATCTGTGTCTTCATCGGTCGTTTGGATTCATTGGATTCATTGGGCGCGCCGGCCTCAGGCCAGGGTGGCGGTCGCCTGCATGGTGAGCCAGCCGTCGGCGTCTTCGCCCCAAAGGCTGAAGACTCGGCCATCGGCATCGGGGCGGCCGTGCACCCGGATAGGGGCGATGTCGAAGGTCGGGCGCACGGCGCGAAACTCGAAGCGCGACAGCGTCGCGTCGGGCCGCTCGCGGCGCAGCAGGTCGACCAGCAGCGTCGCGATCAGCGGGCCGTGCACGATCAGGCCGGGGTAGCCCTCGACCTCGGTGACGTAGCGGCGGTCGTAGTGGATGCGGTGCCCGTTGAAGGTGAGCGCCGAGTAGCGGAACAGCAGCACGTCGTCGGGCGTGAGCGTGCGGCTGAAGGTGGCGTCCTTGGGTGCCGGTGTCGGCGCCGGGGCGGCCTCGCCAGGCGCGGCGGCGGCGCGGTAGACGATGTCGTGCTCCTCGGTGAGCGCCAGGCCGCGGGCGTTGTGCACCTCGTGCCGCACCAGCACGAACACCAGCTCGCCGCTGCGGCCGGTCTTGTGCGTGACCGAGGCGATGGTCGACACGCGCTTCGCCGCATCACCCACGCGCAGCGGGTTGCCCGCCTCCCATTGCAGGCGACCGCCCGCCCACATGCGGCGCGGCAGCGGCACCGGCGGTAGGAAGCCGCCGCGCTTCGCATGGCCGTCCGCGCCGATCTCCGACTGGCGGTGGTGCGGCAGGAAGTAGAGCCAGTGCCAAAGCTCGGGCAACCGTGTGCCGGCGGCAGGTGCCGCATCGTCGCGGTCGAGCGTGGCTGAGAGCGCGCACACCGGGGCGGCAGTGATGTCGTCGTGCAGCGTCTCGCTGCGGCCTTGCCACGCCTGCAGCGCGGCGATGTCGTCGGGGGTCAGCATGGCCATCAGTCCACCGCCGCGCCGGACGACTTGACGATGCGCGCCCACTTCGCGAGGTCGGTCTGCAGCAGCGCCGCGAACTGCTCGGGCGTGGTCGGCACCGCGATCTCGACGCCCTGCTGCTCCAGCTTCTCGCGCAGGTCGGGCATGGCGAGCGCCTTGCGCGTGCCGTCCTGCAACGTGGCCTGCACATCGGCTGGCAGCCCGGCGGGCGCGAACAGGCCGATCCAGAGCGTGCCGTTGTAGCCCGGCACCGACTCGGCGATGGCAGGCACGTCGGGCAGCGATGGCGAACGCTTCTCGCCGCTGACGGCCAGCGCGCGCAGCTTGCCGCTCTTGATGTGCGGCAGCGCCGACGGCAGGCTCGCGAACACGATCGGCAGCTGGCCGCCCAGCACGTCGTTGATGGCCGGTGCCACGCCCTTGTAGGGCACGTGCTGCAACTGGATGCCGGCCATGTTGTTGAGCATCTCGCCCAGCAGGTGATTGAGCGTGCCGTTGCCGGCCGATGCGTAGGGGTAGTTGGCGTCCTTGCGCTTGGCCAGTGCGAGGAACTCGTTGAGCGTCTTCGCCGGGAACGCCGGATTGACCAGCAGGACGTTGGGCACCGCGCCGATCAGGCCGACCGGCCGGAAGTCCTTCACCGGATCGAAGCCGGGGTTCTTGTAAAGCGCCGGGTTGATGGCCTGGCTGCTGCTGATGGTCATGAGCAGCGTGTAGCCGTCCTTCGGCGCCTTGGCCACCAGCTGCGTGCCGATGTTGCCGCCCGCGCCGGGCCGGTTGTCGACCACCACGCTGGCGTTCATCACCTCGCCCAGCTTCTGGCCAACCAGCCGGCCGACGATGTCGTTGGTGCCGCCGGCGGCCTGTGGCACGACCAGTGTGACGGGGCGCGACGGGTAGGCGGCCTGGGCCGTTGCCGGGGCGGCTTGCAGCAGACTGGCGCTGACGGCCAGACCCAGCGCGAGGGCGCGAAGTTGCATGGTTCTTGTCTCCTTGTGCTTCGCATGGTGGCCGCTGCGATGGCGTGGCGCAATCTGCGAATTCGGAACCGAGCCTTCGGAGATTCCGAAGGCTCGACTACGATACCGCATGCATTTCGACATGAACGACCTGCGCCTGTTCGTCGCCACGGCCGAGCTGGGCAACCTGACGCGGGCGGCGGAACGGCAGCACCTGTCGCTGGCCGCGGCGAGCGCACGCATCAAGGCGCTGGAAGCGCAGTGCGGCCTGCCGCTGCTCACGCGCGAGGCGCGTGGCGTCAGGCTGCTGCCGCAGGGCGAGGCCTTTTTGCACCACGCGCGGCTGATGCTGAACCAGACCGATCGCCTGCGCGATGAACTGCTGGCCTACGGCGGCGGCCTGCGCGGCCATCTGCGGGTGTTCGCCAACACCACGGCGGTGACCGACTTCCTGCCCGAGCTGCTGCCCGCCTTCCTCGCCGCCCATCCGCGCATCAACGTCGACCTTCAGGAAAAACCGAATGCTCAGATCCCGCGCGGCGTGCTGGAAGGCCGCGCGGACCTCGGCATCGTGGCCGGCAACGTCGACACGCTGGGCCTGGAGGCGATCCACTTCAGCACCGACCGGCTCGTGCTCGCCACCGCACGCAAACACCGCTTCGCGCGGCGCCGGCGCATCGCCTTTGCCGAGACGCTGGACGAAGACGCCGTCGGCATGCAGCAGGGCAGCACGTTGCACGCCTTCCTGGCGCAGATCACCGAACACCTCGGCCGTCGACAGAAGCTGCGCATCCAGCTCGCCAGCTTCGACGCGATGTGCCGGATGATCGGCAGCGGCGTCGGCATCGGCGTGGTGCCCGAATCCGCCGTGCGCCGCAACCAGCAGAGCATGCAGCTCGCGCTGATCGAGCTGAGCGATGCATGGAGCGTGCGCGAGCGCTATCTGCTGATGCGGGATCGGGCGAGCCTGCCGGTCTATGCGGCTGCGCTGGTGGATGCGCTGTGTGCGCACTATGGGCAGCCGGCCGTCCTGCAGACCAGCGCCTGAGAGCGGTCGGACCGCCAGCCACTATGCTCGCCCCTCCAACACACAGGGGGTTCGCCGCGCATGCCCGTCGCAGGACTTCTGTTCATTGCCGCTGGCCTCGCTTGTCTGCTCGGGCTGACCGCCAGCCTCGCGAACCCTGCCTGGTTCCGGTTCAACGGCAAGGTCCCGGCACGCTGGAAGATCGCGCGGCTCTGGCTGCTGCTCACCGCCATCTGCGCGATCTTCGCGCTGGTGCATCGCGAGCCGGCCGTGCCGAACAGCGCACCGATCACGGAGACGACGACGACGATGCCGGACGGGGCGTCCGTGTTCCAGGTCGACCCTGGCCCGCGCGTCGACGCTGCCGCAGACGATGTGGTGCGCGACGCGGCTCGCGCAGCCGACGACGTCGTTCAGGATGCCGTTCGCGCACCGGACGATCCGATGCCGATCGATGTGCCGGCACCACCACCGCCGCCATCGAAGCGGATTCACCGTTGAGTTGCCATCCGCCGGGTAGTGCAGCGTAGACGGGGCCGTGTCCAGAGCAACTGCATAGCGCACCATCTATCGTTGCTCGACAGCAGGCCGCTGCTCTTTCTGCGCTGCGTCGAAGGTCTCGGCGCTCTGTCGAGCGGTGATGTTGACGTGGCGCTCAGCGTGGATGAGGAGGCGGTCAGGGCCCGCATCCAAAGTGCCAGGCAGATGTTGACCACGTTCGTGCCGCCGCTGACGGTGGTGCCGGTCTCGCTGCTGGTGCCGTCGATGCGCGAG
>CALRYR010000463.1:0-4018 GCA_943372425.1 Variovorax sp. YR752
AGCGACAGGTGCACGTCGTTCACCGCCTGGAAGGCACCGAAGCGAACGCCCAGGCCGTGGGTCTGCAGGGCAGGCTTCATGGTGAGCTCCGCTTCGCGAGGCGCGACAGCGCGCCCATGATGCCGCCGCGGCCGACCATGACGGCCGCGATCAGGAAGATGCCGAGCCAGAACATCCAGTACTCCGGGTTGAGGTCAGCGAAGGCATCGTGCACCAGCATGTAGACCAGCGCGCCGATCATCCCGCCGTAGAGCCGGCCGGTGCCACCGAGCACCAGGATGATCAGCACCTCGGCCGAGCGATTGAAGCCGATCGACTCAATGCCGACGAACTGCGTGGTCTGCGCCAGCAGCGCGCCCGCCACGCCGGCCACCGCGGCCGACAGCGCGTAGGCCATGCGCAGGCGCGACTCGACCGGCGAGCCGATCGCCAGCATGCGCTTGCGGCTGTCGTGGATGCCGCGCAGCGCCAGGCCGAAGGGCGAACGCAGGATCAGCCGCACGCCCAGGAACATGACGAGCACCACACCGAAGGCGTAGAGAAAGGCGGTTTTGCCGTAGAGGTCGAAGTCGAACAGCCCGAGCACCGGCCACATCACCATGCCCTGCAGGCCGTCGGTGCCGCCGGTGATGCCCGACAGGCGGTTCGCCAGCTCGGCCAGTAGCACGCACACGCCGATGGTGATCATCAGCCGCGTGAGATCGGCGCCGCGCACCACGAGGTAGCTCAGCAGGTAGCCCAGCGCGGCGCAGACGACCAGCGCCACCAGCAGGCCCGTGAAGGGCTCGCCCCAGCCGTGCTTGGCGAGCAGGCCCGCCGCGTACGCACCGGCGCCGAAGAAGGCCGCGTGGCCGACGGTCAGGATGCCGGCGTAACCCAGCGCCATGTCGAGCGATACCGCGAACAGGCCGAAGATGAGGATCTGGCTCATCAGCGTGAGCTTGTCCGGTAGCAGGAAGAAACAGGACGCGAGCGCGAGCCAGAAGGCCACCTCGACCCAGCGCAGACGCTGCGGAGAAAGGAGGATGCGCGTCATGCGAGGCCTTTGCGCGGAATGATGCCGTTGGGCCGCAGCAGCAGCATGACGATCATCACGACGTAGATGAGGAAGGCGCCCGCTTCGGGCCAGTAGTACTTGCCGGCCATGTCGACGATGCCGACCATCAGCGCGGCGATGAAGGGGCCTGTGATGGTGCCGGCACCGCCGACGCACACCACGATGAGGAAGTACACGAGGTACTTGAGCGGGAACGACGGCTCCAGCCCGAGCATGCCCAGGCTGAGCGCACCGCCCAGGCCCGCCAGGCCGCAGCCCAGCGAGAAGGTCAGGAAGAAGAGGCGCTGCACATGGATGCCGGTGCCGGCGGCCACGCGCTGGTTGTCGACCGCCGCGCGCACCATCGCGCCGTAGCGCGTCTTGCCGATGCCCAGCAGCAGCACGGCCAGCACGAGCACGCCGCAGACGATGAGGAAGAGCCGGTAGCGGCCCACTTCAAGCCCACCGAGCGACACCCGCCCGTCGAGCAGCGGCGGCAGCTGGAAGGGCTGCATCGTCGGGCCGAAGAAGTAGGTGAAGACGGCGATCGAGACGAACACGATGCCGATCGACAGCAGCACCTGGTCGAGCGGGTGCGCCTTGTAGAGCCGCCGGTAGAAGACGACCTCCAGCACCGCGCCGATCAGCGCCGCCGCGACGAAGGCTGCGGCCAGCGCTGGGAAGAAGCCTACGCCGTAACGGCTCATCAGCACGCTCGCGGCATAGCCGCCGACCATCGCGAAACTGCCATGGGCGAGGTTGACGAAGTTCATCAGGCCCATCGTGATGGACAGGCCCACCGCGATGAGGAAGAGGAGCATGCCGTAGGCCGCGCCGTCAAAAATCACAATGCCCATGGGTTTCCCGTTGTTGGCTGCGCGCCGCGCTGCTTACTTCGCGGCTTCCTTGGCCGGGTCCTTGACCTTGTCGAACTTGTCGAACTCGACGTTTACCAGCTTGCCGTCGACCTTCTCGGTCTTGCGGATGTACACGGTCTGCACGATGTCGCGCGTGACCGGATCGATCTCGATCGGGCCACGCGGGCTCTCGAAGCTCAGGCCCTTGAGCGCATCCATCACCTTGTCGCCCGACACGTCGCCCTTGGTCTTGGCCAGCGCCAGATCGATGGCGGCCATGGCGTCGTAGGCGGTCACGGCAAAGTAGCTCGGGCGCAGCGAGGTGCCGAACTGCGCGACGAAGTCCTTCACGAACTTCTGGTTCTTCGGCGAGGGATGCGCGTACGAGTAGTGGTGGCTGGTGACCAGGCCCAGCGCCACGTCGCCGGTCGCGTCAAGGTAGCTGTCGTCGGTGGCTTCGCCGGTGGCGAAGAGCTTGATGCCGGCTTCTTCCATGCCGCGTTCCTTCCACACCTTGAGGAAGGCCGGCGGCATCACGCCCGAGGGGAAGAAGAAGAACACGGCTTGCGGCTTCGCGTCCTTGATGCGCTGCACGTAGGCCGAGAAGTCGGGGTTGTTCATGGGCGTGCGGACCTCGCCCACCACCTTGCCGCCTTCGGCAGTAAAGGCCTTCTTGAAGGCCGTCTCGGCGTCGACGCCGGAGGCGTAGTCGGCCACCACCGTGTAGGCCCCCTTCACGCCCTGCTTGGCCATCCAGCGGGCCATCGGGTCGGTCACTTGTTGCACCGTGAAGGACAGCCGCGCGACGTAGGGCGAGCTGGTGGTGATGGCGGACGACGCCGCGTTCATCACCAGCGTCGGGATCTTCGCCTGCGTGGCGATGGCGCCCACCGCATAGGCGTTCGGGCTGAAGTCAAGGCCGGTGAGGATGCTCACCTTGTCGCGCACGACCAGCTCCTGCGCGATGCGCTTGGCGGCGTCGGGCGCCGGGCCGGCCGTGTCCTTCTTGATGATCTCGACGGTGCGGCCGGCGATCTTGCCGCCGTGTTCCTTGAGGTACAGCGCGACGCCGGCGTCGAACTGACGGCCGTAGTCGGCGTACGGGCCGGAATAGGTGGCGATCATGCCGATGCGCAGCGGCTCGTCGGCCGCGTGCGCGCTGAACGCGCCCATCGCAGAGAGCGCGGCGAGAGCGAGGGTGGCGAGGGTGTTTCGCTTGGTCATCTTCATCATGGAACTCCGAGGTTGGAAGGAATCAGGTCGCGGCCGTCGGCACGCTCTTCAGGTCGAAGGAGGTGTCGGCCAGTTGTGCGGCGGTGGGCTGCGCGCGGGCGGCGATCAACTTGCGGCTCTGCATGTGCTCGGCCGGCTTGTTGACCGAATGCGCGCCGACCAGCACGCCGTCGCGCAGGTAGAACAGGCTGAACTTGTCGCTGGCGATGTCGCCGCGGCTCACGACCTCGTCGCCGTGCACCGGCAGGCCGGCCATCTGGAACTTGAGGTCGAACTGGTCGCTCCAGAACCACGGCACCGCCGTGTTGGGCTGCTCGCGCCCGACCACCACCGAGGCCGCGGCGCGCGCACCGTCGTTGGCCGCTTGAATGGATTCGAGCCGCACCCGTGCCGGGCCGCCGGGCACCGGCGCGAGCGCCATCGACGCCACGTCGCCGGCCGACAGCACGCGCGGTGCCGACGTGCGGCCGAACGCGTCGACCACGACGCCGTTGTCGACGGCGATGCCCGCGGCCTGCGCCAGTTCGACGTTCGGCAGCACGCCGACGCCGAGCACCACCAGGTCGCAGTCCACGCGGTGGCCGTCCGTCAGTTCGACCGCGTCGACCTGCCCGTTGGTGCCGTGCAGGGCGCGCACGCCGCGGCCCGTCAGCAGCTCGATGCCACGGCGCCGGTGGGCGTTCTCGACGTAGGCCGACATGATCGGCGGGAAGCTGCGCGTCAGCAGGTGCGGCTGCGCTTCGACCACCGTGACCTCGACGCCGCGCGTACGCAGGGCCGATGCCACCTCGAGGCCGATGAAGCCGCCGCCGATCACGCAGGCGCGCTTCGTGCGGCCGGCCGCGTCGGCCACGCGCAGGGCGTCATCGAGCGTGCGCAGTTCGACGACACC
>CALRYR010000464.1:0-4009 GCA_943372425.1 Variovorax sp. YR752
CGCTGAACTTCGTGGTACCCGACCAGTGCGACGACATGCACGGCATCACGGTGAAGGGCACCGTCGGCGGCGGCAGCACGCAGGTCACGGCGAGCGACTGCGGCAGCGTGGCCAACAATGTGCCTGTGGCGACCGGTGGCGCCATCATCACGCGCGGCGACAACTACGTCGACGCGCTGGTCAAGAAGATCGAGGGCTCGCCGATCTGGCAGAACCCGCAGAAGCGCGTGGCCATCGTGCTGATGTTCGACGAAGGCAACGCCACCTCCGGCTTCAATTCCTGCTGCGGCTGGAACGTGTCGAACAGCACGCTCGCGAACCCGCTGATGGACAACGGCGACGGCACGTTCTCGCCCGACACCTCGATCAACAACTACACCAAGGGCAACCGCGGCCACGGCCAGAGCATCTTCGGCATCCTGACCAACCAGGCCGCCGCGCCCAAGGGCATTTCGGACAGCGACGCCTACAGCCACTTCTCGCTGGTGCGCACCTTCCAGGACATGTTCCAGCTGGCCGATCCGTCGGTCGAGGGTTCGTACATGAACCGCTCGAAGTACACCGAGCATTTCGTGGCGGCCAACATCCTGAAGCTGCCCGAGTACGCCGGCAGTGCCGACACCCACTTCGACTCGGTGCGGCCGATCAACCACGCCTGGGTGGCACCCGCGAGCTACGCACAGAAGCAGTCGGGCGACGTGACGACGCCGGCGCAGGTCGGGCCGGATGCGGTCCAGACCAGCGTCTGGGCACTGAAGTAAAGGGAGCGGCGCCGACCGGCCTGTCGCATTGCCGACGGGCCGGTCGGCCTTGTGCCATGAACAAGTTCCTCATCCCCCTCGCGCTGGCCGCATCGGCCGCGCTGAGTGCCTGCGGCGGGGGCGCCGACAGCAGCGGCGCTGCGGCCAGCGCCACGCCCGCTGCGACGGCCGCCACGCCAACGGCTCCAGCCGCATCCACCACCGCGACGAGCAAGCTCAGCGCCGCCGCAAAGGTCGGCGAGCGGATGTTCGTCGACGCCACGCTGTCCGGCTCCGGAAAGATGTCGTGCGCGAGTTGCCACGACGCGAAGTCGGCCTATGGCCCGCCCAACGACCTCTCGGTCCAGCTCGGCGGCCCCGACCTGCAAGCGCCCGGCACGCGCGCCGCGCCCTCGCTGCGCTACAAGGACGCCACGCCGGCCTATGCCGACCTGCTCGACAACCCCGACGGCATCAGCGTGCCCGGCCCTGGCGGCGGCTTCACCTGGGACGGCCGCGCGCCCACGCTGGCCGACCAGGCCCGCATCCCGCTGCTGGCCGCCAACGAGATGGCCAACACCAGCATCGCCAGCGTCGTGGCCCGTCTGCGCGACGGCAGCTATGCCGACCTGTTCCGTCAGGCCTTCGGCAAGGACGCCTTCGCGAACGACGACACGGCCTTCGCCAACGGGCTGAAGGCCTTGCAGGCCTACCAGCTCGAAGACCGCGACTTCCACCCGTACAGCAGCAAGTTCGACCTGTACGCAGGCAACAAGATCGGCGGCGCGCTGACGCCGGCCGAGACGCGCGGCCTCAAGGTCTTCTCGAATCCGGAGGTGGGCAACTGCGCGTCATGCCACTACCAGGGCGCGGGGCTGAACGGCACCTCGGCACTGTTCACCGACTTTTCCTACGAGGCGATCGGCGTGCCGCGCAACCGGAAGATTCCCGCCAACGACGACCCGGCGTACTTCGACCTCGGGCTGTGCGGCCCGGCGCGCACCGACCATCCGCCGGTGGCCGGCAACACCTTCTGCGGCATGTTCAAGGCGCCGACGCTGCGCAACGTCGCCACGCGCACGAGCTTCTTCCACAACGGCGCGATGCATTCGCTGGAGCAGGTGATCCGCTTCTACAACACGCGCGACACCATGCCGGAGATCTGGTACCCGACCGTCGGCGGCACGCCCAAGGCGAAGCCCGATGCGGACTTCCCGACCTACGGCCTGATCACCACGCAGTACGTCGGCGGCAAGGTGCAGAAGTTCGACGACCTGCCGCCCGGCTTCGTCGGCAACATCGACACGCAGATGCCGCAGGACGGCCGCCCCGCGCACAGCAAGCCGCCGATGTCCGAGCAGGATATCGCCGACCTGCAGTGCTTCCTCAAGACCCTGACGGACGGCTACCAGCCGCCTGCAGACGCACCCACTTCCGGCCCATGCATCCAATGACCAATCCACGCCTCCTGTCATCCGCCGCGCTCTGCGTGCTGGCCCTGGGCGCCTGCAGCAGCGGCGACGCACCGAGCGATGCCGTCTTCGGCACGGCGGTCCGCGGCTACCTCGCGCAGCACGGCGACCTGTGCCTGGGCAAGAACCGCTGGCCGATCGACGTCACCCAGCACGAGATCGATGTCGGCCGCCGCAACGCGCGGCAGATGCCGGTGCTGGAGCGCCTCGGCCTCGTGAACTCGTCCGTCGCCGAGGTCGATGTCGACGACGAGGGCACGCTGCACCACATGAAGGTGCGCCGCTTCGCGCTGACGGACGCCGGCCGCAAGTACTACCTGACGCGCGCAAGTGCCAGCGGCACGGCGGCCGGGCAGGGCGACTTCTGCGCCGGGCACCTGAGCCTGGACCGCGTCGTCGGCTGGAAGCTCGACCCGTCCGCTGAAGGCAAACCCCAGCGCGCCGTCGTCAGCTACACCTACACGATCGACCCGGCGCCCTGGACCGCCGATGCCGACGTGCAGCGCGTCTTCCCGGTCGTCGCCGGTGTCGTGCATGGCGCCGGTACCGCACAATTGGAAGAGAGCTTCCGGCGGACGAAGGACGGCTGGGTGCCCGCCGACCTCGAAGGCACATGAGCGACGTCACAACGCATGCGGCGCCGCAGGTCGTGCGCTTCGTGCCGGCGCTCGGCGCGTGGGTACAACGACAGCTGGCCGACGGTCATGCACCGGACGCCCTGATCGAGGCCATGCAGGCGCAAGGGATGGCGGGCGATGCGGCGCGAGCGATCGTCACGTCCTTCGCCCAGGCGCGGCGGAACGGCAGGGCGCCGCCCGTCAATGTGGTCGATCTGCCGCCTGCGGCCGGCGCCGCCGCGCGCGTCGTCGCCCGCGCCGAACCACTTCGGATGGCCATCCTCGACGGCGTGATCGACGCCGACGAATGCGAGGAACTCATCGCCCTGGCCCGCCCCCGCCTGAAGCCGTCGACCATCGTCGACCCGGCCACCGGACGCGACACCGTCAGCGGTCTGCGCGCGAGCTACGGCATGTTCTTCCGACCGCTGGAGAACCGGCTGGTGGCACGCCTGGACCAGCGCCTAGCGGCGCTCATGCATCTGCCGGTCGCGCACGGCGAAGGGCTCCAGGTGCTGCACTACCCGGAAGGCGCCGGCAGCGCACCGCACTTCGATTTCCTCGTGCCATCGAATGACGCCAACCGTGCGTCCATCGCGCGCAGCGGCCAGCGGGTCAGCACGCTGGTCACCTACCTGAACGATGTGCTGGAGGGCGGCGAGACCGCGTTCCCGGCAGTCGGCTGGACGGTGTCGCCGCGACGCGGCCATGCGGTGTACTTCGAATACTGCAACGCGGCGGGGCAAGTCGACCACGCGTCGCTGCATGCGAGCCAGACCGTGGTGCGCGGCGACAAATGGGTTGCGACCAAGTGGATGCGGTCGCGGCCTTTCGTCAGCGCCTGAGGGCGCGCGTCAGTGGCCGCCCGGTGGGAGGTCATCGCGGGCCGTGCCGGCGTGCAGGCCCAGCCCGACGCCATCGCCCGCGCCGCCTTGACCCCCTCCGCCACCGCCACCTCCGCGCCCGCCGGCACCACCCCTGGCGGCCTGCCCGCCGCTGCGCCCGCCCGACCCGGCCACCCGCAGCGGTCCCTGCTTCGGGATCGCCAGGTCGCCGGGTATCACCTCCAGGTCGAGCACGTCGCGGATGAAGGTCCGCAGCGACGCCACCAGCGCCGCGGTATGGATCGGCCGGCCGGCCACCATGTCGTTCGCCGCCTCGACCGCCATGCGCACCTGTT
>CALRYR010000465.1:0-4002 GCA_943372425.1 Variovorax sp. YR752
CGTCGATGCACGCCGTCGCGCTGCAGCCGAACATTCCGGCCGACCTGCTCGGGCGACGCGCCGATATCGCCGCTGCGCGCTGGCGCGTGGAAGCCGCCACGGGCGATGTGGCCGGCGCGAAGACGCTGTTCTATCCCAACGTCAGCCTCACGGCCTTTGTCGGCATGCAGAGCCTGGGTTTCGACAACCTTCTGAAGTCCGACAGTGTGCTGGGCGGCGTCGGCCCGGCCATCCGCCTGCCGATCTTCGAGGGCGGACGCCTGCGCGCCAACCTGCGCGGCAAGGCGGCCGACCTCGACGCCGCGATCGAGAGCTACAACGCCAGCGTGCTCGACGCGGTGCGCGATGCCGCCGACCAGGTGAGCAGCGCGCAGTCGGTCGCGCGCCAGCAGACGCAGCAGCGCGAGGCGCAGGCCGCTGCCGAAGGCGCCTACGACATTGCCGTGCAGCGCTACCGCGCCGGCCTCGGCAACTACCTCAATGTGCTGACCGCCGAATCGACCGTTCTGGCGCAACGCCGCCAGGCCGTCGATCTTGCTGCCCGCGCGCTCGAAGCCCAGGTTGGCCTGGCGCGTGCGCTGGGCGGCGGATGGCAGCCGCCCGTCGCTGTCGCCACCACCGGCAAGACCGCCACCGCTCACTGAACACATCCCGCGTGCGCGCGCCGCGCACCACCCAACGCCCGACATCGAAGGACACTGACATGGACAACAACAACACAGTCGCCGCCTCTGCAGCATCGGCTCCGGTCGAAAAGGCCGGCAACCCGAAGCGCCGCCGCGCACTCACCGCCCTGGCTGCGGTCGTCATCATCGCCGGCGGCGGCTGGGGCGTGTACGAATGGCTGGTCGCCAGCCACTACGAGGACACCGACAACGCCTACGTGCAGGGCAACGTCATCCAGATCACGCCCCAGGTCACCGGCACCGTGTTGTCGATCATGGCGGACGACACCGACTTCGTGAAAGCCGGCCAGCCGCTGGTGCAGCTCGACCCGGCTGACGCGAAGCTCGCGCTCGCGCAGTCCGAAGCCGCGCTGGGCCAGGCCGTGCGGCAGGTGCGCACGCTGTACGCCAACAACGGCTCGCTGGCCGCGCAGGTGACGCTCAAGCAGTCCGACATCGCCAAGGCACAGAGCGACATCGCCCGCGCGCAGGACGACCTGAAGCGCCGCCAGGCCCTCACCGGCAACGGCGCGGTGTCGAAGGAGGAGCTGAACCATTCCGAGACCGCGCTGGCCAACGCGAAGAGCGCGCTCGCTGCCGCGCAGGCCGGTGTCGTGTCGGCCCGCGAGCAACTCGCCAGCAACCAGTCCCTCACCGAAGGCACCAGCATCGAACAGCACCCCAATGTGCTGGCCGCCGCAGCCAAGGTGCGCGAGTCGTGGCTGGCGGTGCAGCGCGTCGCGCTGCCTGCGCCGGTCGACGGCTACGTCGCCAAGCGCACGGCGCAGCTCGGCCAGCGCGTGACGGCGGGCACGCCGATGATGTCGATCGTGCCGCTCAACCAGCTGTGGGTCGACGCCAACTTCAAGGAAGTGCAACTGCGCAACATCCGCATCGGGCAACCGGTCAAGCTCACGGCCGACCTGTACGGCAAGAAGGTGGAATACGACGGCAAGGTGGCCGGCCTGGGCGTGGGCACCGGTGCTGCCTTCGCATTGCTGCCGGCGCAGAACGCCACCGGCAACTGGATCAAGGTGGTGCAACGCGTGCCGGTGCGCATCGCGCTTGACGCCGAACAGCTCAAGACCAGCCCGTTGCGTGTCGGCCTGTCGATGGATGCCGAGATCGACGTGACCGACAAGAGCGGCAAGGCACTGGCCGATGCGCCCCGCACCACCGCCTTCGCTCAGACGCAGGTGTATGCCAACGTCGATCGGGACGCCGAGGCCGATGCCGACGTGGCCCGCATCATCGCGGCGAACCTCGGCCGTCCGGTGAAGTCGCTGGGCGCCGCCCCGTCATCGGGTGACAGCAAGCCGTCGTCGAGCCTGCACCCGGCCGCGCAGAGCGGGCACGGCGCCACGCTGGCGATGCACCAGGCCGCGCGCGGCTGAGATCGTCAGCCGCCATGGCCACCATCGCCGCACCCGTTGCCCATCCGCCGCTCGAGGGTTCCGCGCGCATCCTCGGGACGATCGCGCTGTCCGCGGCGACCTTCATGAACGTGCTCGACACCTCGATCGCGAACGTGTCGCTGCCCGCCATCTCGGGGGACCTCGGGGTCAGCTCGACGCAGGGCACCTGGGTCATCACCAGCTTCGCCGTGGCGAACGCCATCGCCGTGCCGCTCACCGGCTGGCTCACGCAGCGCTTCGGGCAGGTGCGCCTGTTCATGCTCAGCATCCTGCTGTTCGTGATCAGCTCCTGGCTGTGCGGCCTGGCGCCCAACATGAGCACGCTGATCTTTTTCCGCGCGGTGCAGGGCTTCGTCGCCGGGCCGATGATCCCGCTGTCGCAGACGCTGCTGCTGGCGAGCTACCCACGCGCGTTGGCCGGGACGGCGATGGCGATGTGGGCCATGACGACGCTGGTCGCGCCCGTCATGGGGCCGCTCCTGGGGGGCTGGATCACCGACAACGTGTCCTGGCCGTGGATCTTCTACATCAACATCCCGGTGGGCCTGCTGGCCGCAAGCATCACCTGGTCGATCTACCGCAAGCGCGACAGCCAGATCAAGCGCCTGCCGATCGATGGCGTCGGCCTCGCGTTGCTGGTGCTCTGGGTCGGGGCCATGCAGCTGATGCTCGACAAGGGCAAGGAACTCGACTGGTTCCATTCGCCGGCGATCGTGACGATGGCCGTGGTGGCAGTGGTGGGCTTCGTCTTCTTCATCATCTGGGAGCTCACCGACGAGCACCCGGTGGTCGACCTGTCGCTTTTCAAGCGACGCAACTTTTGGTCGGGTGCGGTGGCGACCGCGGTGGCCTACGGGCTGTTCTTCGGCAACCTGGTGCTGATGCCGCTGTGGCTGCAGCAGTATATGGGCTACACCGCAACGCAGGCGGGCATGGTGCTGGCGCCAGTCGGTGCGTTCGCGATCGTGCTGTCGCCGATCGTCGGCATGACAGTGGCGAAAGTCGACCCGCGTCGTTATGCGACCTTCTCGTTCCTCGTGTTCGCGCTGGTGCTGTGGATGCGGTCCAACTTCAACACGCAGGCCGACATCGGCACCATCATGATCCCGACGATCATCCAGGGCATCGCGATGGCTTTCTTCTTCATCCCGCTGGTCACGCTCACGTTGTCGGGGCTGACGCCCGACCGCATCCCGGCGGCTTCGGGGCTGTCGAACTTCCTGCGCATCACGGCCGGCGCTATCGGCACGTCGGTGGTCACGACCGTGTGGGAGAACCGCGCGACCGTGCACCACGTGCAGCTGACGGAATCGATCAACCCCGGCAACGCGACGGCGATGGCGACGATGAACAGCCTGAGCAGCAGCGGTTTGAGCGCCGACCAGGTGCTCGCGCAGATCAACCGGCTGATCGACCAGCAGGCCTTCATGCTCGCGTCGAACGACATCTTCTATGCGTCGGCCGTGCTGTTCATCTTCCTGATTCCGCTGGTCTGGCTCGCGCGGCCGCAGATGGGTGGTGCCGGCGCCGGTGCGGCTGCCGGGGCGCATTGAATCTGCGCTGACACCGTGCTGACAACATTGCTGACAATGGCGCGCCCTCAACGCGCGCAGGTTGCAGTGCAGCATAGGCATTTGCCCCAGTAGGCACAGGGGAGGGGGTCGCCAACAATGCGGTCGCGCTCAAGGTGGGCGCGAACAGATGCACCGCATGACCGACTTTTCCTTTCAGCCTTCGGGCTCCCGCGCGAGATGAGCGACATCATTCTCGAAACGCGCCAGCTCACCAAGGAATTCAAGGGCTTCACCGCGGTCAGCAAGGTCGACCTCAACGTGGTGCGCGGGTCGATCCACGCGCTCATCGGCCCGAACGGCGCGGGCAAGACGACCTGCTTCAACCTGCTGACGAAATTCCTGGAACCG
>CALRYR010000466.1:0-3996 GCA_943372425.1 Variovorax sp. YR752
TTGATGGCCTCGTCGAGCAACTTGGGTGGGAGAACCCGTGCCGTCTTCAGGCTGGTGAAACGCTCGATCACCAAGGCCAAGGCCAGCACCGAACAGGCGAGCAGTGGCCAGATCGGCCAGCCCGCAGCAACTATGATGGAAAACAAGGATTCCTCCGGCCCATGGATTGCAAACGCGCGGCGATTATCACCGAGTGCTGCGTGATAAACCGCATGCCGTCGCTGTCAGCGACGACGCACAGATTCTGTGGATAACTTTGTGATTAACTGCGTTGGCAAGTGGCCCGCACCCGCATGGACAGGGCTTCGCATTAGGACGATCGAATTTTGAGCAGCACTTTCCCCAACGAAATCAACAGCTTGCACCACAAGCCGTGCCCTGCTGAGGCGCCGGTGCGGGCGGGCTGGGTCCACGCCATTCACTGTGGAAGAGTGGCTGTCGCCGAGAGCGCTGCGCTGTGATCGGTGCTGAAACGTCGCGCGGTGTCGCACCGCGCGTGTGGGCGGTCGGCGCCTTGTGCCATGCGGTCGCCGACGCGCTCGATGCGCGCTTCAACCCGGTGACCGTGCAGGGCGAGATCTCCGGTTTTTCGCGTGCTGCCAGCGGCCACTGCTACTTCGCGCTGAAGGATGCGTCCGGGCAATTGCGCTGCGCCATGTTCCGGCGCGCGGCCAGCCTGGTGGACTTCTTGCCGCGTGACGGCGATCAGGTCGAAGTGCGCGGCCGGCTTGCGGTCTATGAGCCGCGCGGCGATCTGCAACTGGTTGTCGAAAGCCTGTCGCGCGCAGGGCAGGGTGCGCTGTTCGAGCAGTTCCTCCAGCGCAAGGCCAAGCTCGAGGCCGAGGGGCTGTTCGACACGGCGCGCAAGCGGGCCTTGCCGACCATGCCGCGGGCGGTCGGCGTGGTCACGTCGCTGGGCGCCGCGGCGCTGCATGACGTGGTGACCGCATTGCGCCGGCGGGTGCCGCACATCCCGGTCGTGCTGGCGCCAGCCGCCGTTCAGGGCGCCGGCGCGCCGGCCGAGCTGGTGCGGGCGCTGCAGTTGCTCTGGGCATCGCCGCAACCCGTCGATGTGATTCTGCTGGTGCGCGGTGGCGGCTCGATCGAAGACCTGTGGGCCTTCAACGACGAAAGCCTGGCCCGCACCATCGTGCAGAGCCCCGTGCCCGTGGTGTGCGGCGTCGGCCATGAGACCGACTTCACCATCGCGGACTTCTGCGCCGACCTGCGCGCCCCGACGCCGACCGCCGCGGCGGAGTTGGTCTCCGCGCCGCGCGATGTCTGGCTCGGTGCGCTGGACCTGATCGAGGGCAAGCTGCAGGACGCCGTCGGCACACGGCTCGACTCGCTCGGCCAGCGGCTGGACCTGGCCGCCGGCCGGCTCGGGCGGCCATCCTCCGCGGTGCTGCGGCAGCAACTTCGCCTCGCACGGGAGGCGCAGCGGCTGCGCTACGCCGTCGCGTCGCAACACCAGCAGCTCGCGCAGCGGGCGCGCACGGCGCATCAACGCTGGCCCAACGCTTGGCAGGGCAGCCTGCGTCAGCATCGCGAACGCCTCGACCGACTGGACGCGCGCCTGCGCCTGCTGGACCCGGCGCAGGTGCTGCAACGCGGCTATGCGTGGCTGGTCGATGCCCAGGGGCGTGCGGTGACCAGCAGCGCGCGCGTCGCTGCCGGCGATGCGCTGTCCGCGCGGCTGGCCGACGGCAGCATCGATGTCCATGTCGATGCGGTGCACACGCGGCCACCGCCGACGCCGGGCGCCTGAATCCTTTCTAGAATCCCTCATCCCACAACCAACCCACGAGCCAAGAATATGGAACACGTCCTTCCTCCTCTCCCGTACGCCCTCGACGCCCTCGCGCCCGAGTATTCGAAGGAAACGCTCGAGTACCACTACGGCAAGCATCACAACGCTTATGTCGTGAACCTGAACAACCTGCAGAAGGGCACCGAGTTCGAGAGCATGACGCTCGAAGAGGTCGTGAAGAAGTCCAGCGGCGGCATCTACAACAACTCCGCACAGATCTGGAACCACACCTTCTTCTGGAACTGCATGAAGCCGCAGGGCGGTGGCGCTCCGACCGGTGACCTGGCCAAGGCCATCGACGCCAAGTGGGGCAGCTACGACGCCTTCAAGGAAGCCTTCGTGAAATCGGCGGTCGGCAACTTCGGCTCCGGCTGGACCTGGCTCGTGAAGAAGGCCGACGGCAGCGTCGACATCGTCAACACCGGTGCCGCCGGTACGCCGCTGACCACCGCCGACAAGGCGCTGCTGACGGTCGACGTCTGGGAACACGCCTATTACATCGACTACCGCAACCTGCGCCCGAAGTTCGTCGAGACCTTCCTGGCCAAGCTGGTCAACAGGGACTTCGCAGAGAAGAACTTCGCCTAAATCCAGGCGTTGCCTTTCAGAGAAAGCCGGCCTCGCGCCGGCTTTCTTGCGTTTGGGGCTCGAGGTCGGCCCGCCTCAGCGGCGGGCCTGGAAGGGCACGCCGCCCAGCTTGGCGTTCTTCTTGATGTTCTTCCGGGCGAACCAGCCCTGGTTCATCTCGAGAACGAAGCGGACCGGCTCTTCGGAGCAGTGCGAGTCGAGCGTGAGCGGTTGCATGTCGACGATGTTGACGATGCGCCCGTCGTCGGCTACGAATGCGGCCGAGAGCGGCAGCAGCGTGTTCTTCATCCAGAAGCATTGCGTCGACGGCTGGTCGAAGACGAACAGCATGCCCTCGGCCTGCGGCATTTCCTTGCGGAACATCAGGCCCACCTGCTGCTGCTGGGGCGTCTGCGCGACCTGAGCGTCGATCTGGTACATGCCAGCGGACAGCTTGACACGTGGCAAATCCATCTGGGCCTCTTGCGAAAGCGCTGCAAAAGGCAAAAGACACAGCGAAAGCAGGGCAATGGCGCGGGAAAGCATGGTGCGTGAATTCGAAATTGAACAAGGAGGGGTGAAAGACTACCCAATTCGAGAGAGGTTCGCTGGCGATCCGTCGAGACTTTCGACACGGGCGAAAAAAAAGCGTTCCGAGGAACGCTTTTTTTTTTAGGGGACCGGCCAATTACTTGGGCGTGCCGCCTTGGGTCGACTTGGCCTTCACCGAGCCGTCCTTGTTGGTGCGGCGAGCGTCACGCGTTTCGGCGCGCTTTTCACCAGCAACGGCAGCCTTGTCGGTGCCGATGGCGCCGCCTTCGGGGACCTTGTTGATGTCGCCGCCAGCACCGGTCTTCACTTGGCCGGCCGGCTTGCTGGCAACCTTGGCTTCGGCGCGAGCTTGGGGCTTGGTGTTGGTCACCGGTGCTTTTTCGGCCGTGGGGGTCTGGGCGTAGGCGCCCGCTGCGAAGAAGCCGGCGATCAGGATTGCGAGAGCTTTGTTCATTTAGGAATTCCTCGAGGAGTTGATTGATGACGCCTTCCGCCCTGCAGAAGGTATGCAAACAACGAAGCCGCATCGACCGCGGTTGACACGGCTTTCGACTTGAATGCTTGCGTCTAAAATTCTAAAGCCATTAATCCCGGTTGAAGTCCCTCCAACCATTCAAGTGTCACTTCGGAGCCACTCCGCCCAATGTTCAGTTACCAGCACATCCAGGTTCCCGCCGCCGGCCTGAAGATCTCCGTCAACGCCGACCAATCCCTCGATGTGCCGGATCAACCGATCATCCCCTTCATCGAAGGCGACGGCATCGGCGTCGACATCACGCCAGTCATGCTGAAGGTGGTCGATGCCGCGGTGGACAGAAGCTACGGCGGCCAGCGCAAGATCCACTGGATGGAAGTTTTCGCCGGGGAGAAGGCGACCCGACTCTACGGCCCAGACGTGTGGCTGCCGGACGAAACTGTGCAAGCCGTGCGCGAGCACGTCGTCTCGATCAAGGGTCCGCTCACCACGCCGGTCGGCCGCGGCATCCGCTCGCTGAACGTCGCGCTGCGCCAGGCGCTCGACCTTTACGTCTGCCTGCGGCCGATCCAGTATTTCGACGGCGTACCCA
>CALRYR010000467.1:0-3984 GCA_943372425.1 Variovorax sp. YR752
GGTGAAACCATGAACGACGACAGCATCCCGGTCGAACCTGCGGCGCCGCTGGCGCGCCGCTCGCGCCAAGCCAGCGTCGTCTGGGGCCCGCGCACCGTGACCGTGGGCGGTGACGCACCGGTGCGCGTGCAGTCGATGACCAACACTGACACGGTCGACGCCATCGGCACCGCGATCCAGGTGAAGGAGCTGGCCATCGCCGGCTCCGAGATGGTCCGCATCACGGTCAACACGCCTGAGGCCGCGGCCCAGGTGCCCTACATCCGCGAGCAGCTCGACCGCATGGGCATCGACGTGCCGCTGATCGGCGACTTCCACTACAACGGCCACCGGCTGCTGACCGACTATCCGGCCTGCGCCGAGGCGCTGAGCAAGTACCGCATCAACCCCGGCAACGTGGGCAAGGGCGATAAGAAGGACAAGCAGTTCGGCCAGATGATCGAAGCCGCGATGCGCTGGAACAAGCCGGTGCGCATCGGCGTGAACTGGGGCAGCCTCGACCAGGATCTGCTGGCGCACCTGATGGACGTGAACAGCCAGCGCGCCACGCCGTGGCAAGCGAAGTCGGTGATGTACGAGGCGCTGATCACCTCGGCGATCGACTCCGCCAAGCTGGCCGAGTCGATGGGCATGAACGGCGACCAGATCATCCTGAGCTGCAAGGTGAGCGGTGTGCAGGACCTGATCTCGGTCTACCGCGAACTCGCCAGGCGCTGCAGCTACCCGCTGCACCTGGGCCTGACCGAGGCTGGCATGGGCACCAAGGGGACGGTGGCGTCGGCCACGGCGCTGTCGATCCTGCTGCAGGAAGGCATCGGCGACACGATTCGCGTGTCGCTCACGCCGCAGCCGGGCGAGTCGCGCACGCAGGAGGTGGTGATCGCCAACGAGATCCTGCAGGCGCTGGGCCTGCGCATGTTCGTGCCGAGCGTCACCGCCTGCCCCGGTTGTGGTCGCACCACCAGCACGACCTTCCAGGAACTGGCCAAGCAGATCGACGACTACCTGCGGCTGCAGATGCCGGTCTGGCGCAAGAAATACCCGGGCGTCGAGAACCTCAAGGTGGCCGTGATGGGCTGCATCGTCAACGGCCCGGGCGAAAGCAAGCATGCCGACATCGGCATCAGCCTGCCCGGCACCGGCGAAGCACCGGCCGCGCCGGTCTTCATCGACGGCGAGAAGGCGCTCACGCTGCGCGGTGACAACATCGCCAACGAGTTCCACCAGCTCGTCGAAACCTACATCGAGAAGCGCTTCGGCAGCGAGCATGCTGCGTCCGCCGCCTGATTTTTTCTCCCTGGATCCCATGGCCGACAAATTGAATGCCGTCAAAGGCATGAACGACATCCTGCCGCCGGAATCAGCGCGCTGGGAATGGCTCGAAGCCATCGTGCGCGACCTGATGGGCCGCTACGCCTACCGCAACGTCCGCACGCCGATCGTCGAGCACACGGCGCTTTTCGTGCGCGGCATCGGCGAGGTCACCGACATCGTCGAGAAGGAGATGTATTCCTTCGAGGACAAGCTCAACGGCGAACAGCTCACGCTGCGCCCCGAGGGCACGGCCAGCCTGGTGCGCGCGGTCATCGAGCATTCGATGCTCTACGACGGCGGCAAGCGCCTCTGGTACACCGGCCCGATGTTCCGCCACGAGCGCCCGCAGCGCGGCCGCTACCGGCAGTTCCACCAGGTCGGCGCCGAGGTGCTGGGCTTTGCCGGCCCCGAAGTCGATGCCGAGCTGATCCTGCTGGCGACGGCGCTCTGGAAGGCCATCGGCCTGACCGACGTGCGCCTCGAACTCAACAGCCTGGGCCAGCCGCCGGAGCGCGCGGCGCACCGTGCCGAGCTCATCAAGCACTTCGAGGCCCACGCCGATGCGCTCGACGAAGAAGCCAAGCGCCGGCTGCACAGCAATCCGCTGCGCATCCTCGACACCAAGAACCCGGCCATGAAGGACGTGGTCGAGTCGGCCCCCAAGCTGATCGACTTCCTCGGTGCCGAGTCGCTCGCGCACTTCGACGGCCTGCGCGCCATCCTCGACACCAACGGCATCGGCTACACCATCAACCCGCGCCTGGTGCGCGGTCTGGACTACTACAACCTCACGGTCTTCGAGTTCGTGACCGACCGGCTCGGCGCGCAGGGCACGGTGTGTGCCGGCGGCCGCTATGACGACCTGATCGCGCAGATCGGCGGCAAGCCGGCGCCTGCGGTCGGCTGGGCCATGGGCATCGAGCGCGTGCTTGAACTCGTGAAGGAGCAGGGCACGCCGGTGCCGCTGCCGACGCCCGACGCCTACGCCGTGATTCCCGACGCCGCGGCCATGCCGGTGGCGTTGCGCACGCTGCAGCAGCTGCGCGACGCCGGCGTGCGTGTGCAGATGCACGCGAGCACGGTCGACGGACTCGGCAGCTTCAAATCGCAGTTCAAGAAGGCCGACGCCAGCGGCGCGGCCTATGCGCTGGTGTTCGGCGCCGACGAACTGGCCCGCGGCGAACTCACGGTGAAGGCGCTGCGCGACGGCAGCGGCGCCCAGACCGTGCGTTCGCTCTCCGACGTGGCCGCCTGGTCGCCCACTCTACAATCGCCGACCCTTCTCACCTGACAGCGCATGGCCACCCATCTCGACCTCGAAGAGCAGGAACAGCTCGACCAGCTGAAGCATTTCTGGAACACCTACGGCACGCTCATCACCTGGGTGGTGCTGCTGGCAGCCGGCGCCTTCATGGCGTGGAACGGCTGGCAGTACTTCCAGCGCACCAAGGCGGCCCAGGCGTCGGCGCTTTACGACGAAGTCGAGCGCAGCGCCCAGGCCAATGACGCCGCGCGCATCGAGCGCGCACTGGGCGAGATGAAGGACCGCTTCGCCGGCACCGTCTACGCCCAACAGGCCGGCCTGCTGGCGGCCAAGACGCTGAACGAGCAGGGCAAGGCCGATGCCTCGCGCGCCGCGCTCGATTGGGTCGCCCAGAACGCAGTCGACCCCGGCTACCAGGCGATCGCCCGGCTGCGGCTGTCGGCCGAACTGCTGCAGCAGAAGTCCTACGACGATGCGCTCAAGCAGCTGGCGTTCTCGGCGCCCAAGGAATTCGAGGCGCTGATCGCCGACCGCAAGGGCGACATCTACCTGGCGCAAGGCAAGCGCGACGAGGCGAAGGCCGAATACCAGAAGGCCTGGACCGCCTTCGAACCTGGCAACGAATACCGCCGCCTGGTCGAAGTCAAGCTCAACGCCGTCGGCGTCGATCCCAAGACACTGACCTCCGCCGCTGCGGCGCCGGCCAAGAACCCCTGATCGCCATCATGAATCTGTCTCGTCTCGTGTCTTCCAAGCCCGCGCTGCGCGCCGTCGCCCTGACCGTGATGGTCGCTGCGCTGGCGGCCTGTTCCGGCACGCCCAAGCCTAAGCCCGTCGAACTGCCGGCCAACCCGGCGCTGTTCGGTGTGCGCCAGGCCTGGAAGGTTGCCGTCCCCAAGACCGACTTCTCACTGCAGGTCGACGTCAGCGGCGACACCGTGACCGTGGCCGCGGCCGATGGCACTGTGGTCGCCATCGATTCGCGCTCCGGCCAGGAGAACTGGCGCGCCAATGCCGGCGGCCCGCTCATCGCTGGCGTGGGCAGCGACGGCGCCATCGCCGCTGTCGTCACGCGGGACAACGAACTCGTCGCGCTGCAGGCCGGCAAGGTGCTGTGGAAGCAGCGGCTGCCGGCGCAGGCGTTCACCGCGCCCCTGGTGGCTGGCCGACGCGTGTTCGTGCTGAGCGCCGACCGCACCATGACGGCATGGGACGGCCAGACCGGCCGGCGCCTCTGGGCGCAGCAGCGCACCGCGGAGAACCTGGTGCTGCGCAAGCCGGGCGTGCTGATCGCCGTCGGCGACACGCTGGTCGCCGGCGTGGGCGGCCGTCTGGCCGGGCTGAACCCGGCCAACGGTTCGTCGCGATGGGAATCGCCCATCGCCGCGCCGCGCGGCACCAACGAC
>CALRYR010000468.1:0-3982 GCA_943372425.1 Variovorax sp. YR752
GGCCGCGTGCTGCACGCCGAGCGCGATGGCTTCGTGATCTTCCCGAACACCGAGGCGCAGCCAGGCGCCGAGTGGTTCTACTTCGCGGTGGAGAGCGATCGGCGGCTTTAGGCCCACGACGCGCGAAGCGGCGTTCCTACATGGCGGCGGAGGAGGGCGACGTACCTTTGAACGCTGGAGGATTCCGCATGCCCGCTTCGCATTCACCCGCACCCCGCGTCCTGTGGAAGGGCGCCATCAGCTTCGGCCTGGTGCACATCCCGGTCGCGCTCTATTCGGCCACGACCGACCACAGCATCGACTTCGACTGGCTCGACAAGCGGACGATGGACCCTGTCGGCTACAAGCGCATCAACAAGAAGACCGGCAAGGAGATCGCGAAGGAGCAGATCGTCAAGGGCGTGGCCTATGAAGACGGCCAGTACGTGGTGCTGACCGATGCTGAGATCGCCGCTGCCTACCCCAAGACTACGCAGACGGTCGAGATCGAGACCTTCGTGCCTGCCGACAGCATTCCGTTCGTGTATTTGGAGCGTCCCTATTACGTCGCGCCGATCAACCGCGGCGCCAAGGTCTACGCGCTGCTGCGCGAGACGCTGCAGCGCACCGGCCGCGTGGGCGTGGCCCGTGTCGTGATCCAGACCAAGCAGCATCTCGCGGTGCTGGTGCCCTCCGGCCCGGGGCTGGTGCTGAACCTGCTGCGCTGGGGTGCGGACATCCGGTCGTGGAAGGACCTGCCGCTGCCGGCCGAGGGCGCCAAGGCGGCGGGCCTGTCGGAGCGCGAGCTGAAGATGGCCGGCGAGCTGGTCGAGGACATGAGTTCCGAATGGGACCCCGACGAGTTCAAGGATTCGTTCAAGGACGAGATCATGCGGTTGATCGACCAGAAGGTCGCGGCTGGCGACACCGAATCCGTGACCCAGCCGGAGCCGTCGGAAGAGGGCGGCGGCAGCGGCGGCGCCAAGATCCTCGACCTGACCGAGCTGCTGCAGCGCAGCCTGCGCAAGGGTGGCAAGTCGGCCGCGAAGGGGTCCGATGCTGACGAGGAGGACGACGAAGCGCCGGCGCGCTCCACGAAGTCCAAGCCCGTAGCCAAGTCGAGCGCCAAGGCTGGCAAGGCCAGCAAGACGCCCGCTCGCAAGACGGCGGCTTCGAAGGCTCCGGCCAAGGCGCCCGCGAAGCGCCGCGCCGCCTGAGGGGCTGCCCATGGGCGCACGCGAGGCCCTCGCCGCCTACCACCGCAAGCGCGACTTTGCCAAGACGCCGGAGCCGCGCAGCGGCGGCACGCGGGGCAAGGGCGTGCTGGCCTTCGTGGTCCAGAAGCACCATGCGAGCCACCTGCACTACGACTTCCGGCTCGAGCTCGACGGCACGCTGGTGAGCTGGGCGGTGCCCAAGGGGCCCTGCCTCGATCCGCAGGTCAAGCGCATGGCGGTGCATGTCGAGGACCATCCGATTTCCTACGGCGGCTTCGAGGGCACCATCCCGCCGGGCCAGTACGGCGCCGGCACCGTGATCGTGTGGGACCGCGGCGAATGGCGTCCCGAGGGCGATGCGCGCCAGGCGCTCGCGGCCGGCAAGCTGAAGTTCGAGCTGCGTGGCGAGAAGCTCCGCGGCCACTGGACGCTGGTGCGCATGCGCGGCAAGGGCGAGAAACAGGAGCCCTGGCTGCTGATCAAGGAGAAGGACGCCGAGGCGCGTCCGATCGACGACTACGACGTGACCGAGGCGCTGCCCAACAGCGTGATCTCCGGCGCATCCGTCGAGGCACCGACGGCGGCGAAGAAGCCATCGGCGAAGACAGCCGCTCGAAAGCCCGCAACGCGCAAGTCATCCACCCGTGCTGTGCCGCTGCCCGCCACCCTCGCACCGCAACTCGCGACCCTGGCCACCGCGCCACCCGGTGACGCCGACGACTGGCTGTGGGAACTGAAGTTCGACGGCTACAGGCTGCTCGCGCGGATCGACAAGGGCCAGGTGCGCTGCTTTACGCGCAACGGCCACGACTGGACCGACAAGCTGCCTGAGCTGGCGAAAGCGCTGGCGCGGCTCGATGTGACCTCGGCCTGGCTCGACGGTGAGATCGTGGTGCAGGGCGAGAACGATGCGCCGAGCTTTCAGAACCTGCAGAACGCGTTCGAGCGGCGGGCCACGGCGTCGATCGTCTACTGGGTCTTCGATCTGCCCCTCGTCGACGGCGAAGACCTGCGCGAGCAACCCGTCGAGGCGCGGCGCGAGCGGCTAGGGGCGCTGCTGACCGACGATCTCGCGCCGCGCCTGCGCTTCAGCGAGAGCTTCGACGCGCCACCGCGCGACCTGCTCGCCTCGGTCACCGCGCTGGGCTTCGAGGGATTGATCGGCAAGCGCAAGGGCTCGGCCTACGTGTCGCGCCGCTCGTCGGATTGGATCAAGCTCAAGAGCCATCAACGGCAGGAGTTCGTGATCGGCGGCTACACGGCGCCCAAGGGCTCGCGCGCCGGCTTCGGCGCATTGCTGCTGGGCGTGCACGACGACCAGGGCGCGCTGCACTACTGCGGCAACGTGGGCACCGGCTTCGACGGCAGTCGCCTGACGGATATCAAGGCGCGCCTCGACAAGCTGGCCACCGATCGTTCGCCCTTCGTCGAAGGCGCCGCCGGCGTGCCGCGTTCCGTGAAGGCGCAATGGGTCAAGCCGCAGCTCGTCGCGGAGGTGAGCTTCGGCGAATGGACGCGCGAGAACCGCGTGCGCCACAGCGTGTTCCAGGGGTTGCGCACCGACAAGCCGGCACGGCAGATCGTCCGCGAGAAGGCGGTGGCCGTGGGCCAGACGGCCAAGGCCTCGGTGGATCCAAAGAAGACTTCCATGAAGAAAACCAGCTCGACGTCCACGCCCCGCATCACCCACGCCGACCGTGTGATCGACAAGGACAGCGGCGTCACCAAGGGCGAGCTGGTCGACTACTACGTTCAGGCCTCAGCGCTCATCCTGCCGCACCTCAAGGGTCGGCCGGTGTCCCTGGTGCGCGCGCCCGAGGGCATCGGCAGCGAGCTGTTCTTCCAGAAGCATGCGAAGGGCGCCGACATGCCGGGCATCACGCTGCTCGACCCCTCGCTCGACCCCGACCACGATCCGTTGCTCCAGATCGACCGCGCCGAAGGGCTGGTCTCGGCGGCGCAGATGAACGTGGTGGAACTGCACACCTGGAACGCAACGTCCAGCGCGATCGATCGGCCCGACCGCATGACCTTCGACCTCGACCCCGGCGAAGGCGTCGACTGGGCGCACATGCAGGAGGCGGCGCTGCTGATGCGCACGCTGCTCGACGAGCTGGGCCTGGTCGGCTTCTTGAAGACCAGCGGCGGCAAGGGCCTGCATGTGCTGGTGCCGATTCGCCGCCATTTCGGCTGGGACGACGTCAAGGGCTTCTCGCAGGCGGTGGTGCAGCACCTCGCGCAAACCATTCCCGAGCGCTTCGTTGCCAAGAGCGGCCCGCGCAACCGGGTCGGCAAGATCTTCGTCGACTATCTGCGCAATGGCTTTGGCGCGACCACGGTGAGCGCCTGGTCAGTGCGTGCCCGGCCGGGGCTGGGCGTGTCGGTGCCGGTCACGTGGGACGAATTGCCGACCCTCACGTCCGGCGCGCACTGGACATTGCAGGATGCACCGGCGCGCTTCGCCATCGGAAACACGCCCTGGCGCGACTGGGAGAAGGGCCGCAAGGGCCTGGTCAAGCCGATGAAGATGGTCGACTTCTCGCCGACCAAGGCGTGAACGCGCTCACGACGCCGCTCAGGCGTTCGTCACCTCGTCCGTCACCACGTGAAAGTGGTTCAGCGTGTTCGCGCCGAACACCATCGTGATCGGCACGTCCGCCGCGTCGCGACCGCGGGCAATCACGATGCGGCCGATGCGCGGCGTGTTGTGGCGCGCGTCGAAGGTGTGCCAGCGGTCGCCCAGGTAGACCCCGAACCACGCGCTGAAGTCCATCGGATACGGCACC
>CALRYR010000469.1:0-3963 GCA_943372425.1 Variovorax sp. YR752
GCATTTCCAAGCGACGCTGAAGGCGGTGGGTGGCTCCGTCGTCGTGATCAGTTCAATCTCGGGCTACAAGTCGTCGATCGGCAACCCAGCCTACGCGGCCTCCAAGGCCGGGGCGATCTCGCTGACGCGCACGCTCGGCGCCGCCCTGGCGAGCGAAGGCATCCGCGTGAACGGCATCGCACCCGGACTGGTCGCGACCAAGCTCACGCAGGCCACGACCCAGCATCCGAAGCGGCTGGCCGCCACCTTGCAACGCATCCCGCTCAACCGCGTGGGGACCCCGCAGGACATTGCCGGGGTCGCACTGTTTCTCGCGTCGCCGCTCGCCGCCTACGTGGCCGGCCACACCATTCCCGTGGATGGCGGCTTGCACGCCTGAACACCCTCAAGAAAGGAATCCCCATGGCCTGGGACTTCGAAACCGATCCCGTATTTCAGCAGCAGCTCGACTGGGCCGATGCCTTTGTTCGCGAGGAAGTGGAACCGCTCGAACACGTGTTGGTGAGCCCCTATGCGGTGCAGGATCCGCTGCGCAATCGGCTGATCAAGCCGCTGCAGCAGCGTGTGAAGGACCAGGGGCTTTGGGCCTGCCACCTGGGCCCCGAACTGGGCGGCCCGGGCTACGGCCAAGTCAAGCTGGCCCTGCTCAACGAGGTGCTGGGCCGCTCCGCGTACGCACCGACGGTGTTCGGCTGCCAAGCACCGGACTCTGGCAACGCTGAGATCCTGGCGCACTACGGCACGCCGGAGCAGAAGCGCATGTTCCTTGATCCGCTGCTGGCCAACGACATCGTCTCCAGCTTCGCGATGACCGAGCCGCACGGCGGCTCCGATCCCACGCTCATCCGCACGACCGCAGAGCGCGATGGCGATGCGTGGGTGCTCACCGGACAGAAGTGGTTTGTCTCCAGCTCCAACTATGCATCGTTCTTCATCACGGTCGCCATGACCGATCCCGACGCGGTGGCGCACCGCCGCCTTTCCGCTTTCATCGTGCCAGCGGATACCCCTGGGCTGCAGCACATCCGCGACGTGCACCTCGCGGGCCGCAAGCCGCAGGGCCATGCCCATGGCTACCTCGGTTTCGACAACGTGAGGCTGCGGTCCGACCAGATGCTGGGCGACCGCGGCGATGCCTTCGGGGTGGCACAGACGCGACTGGGGGGCGGGCGCATCCATCACGCGATGCGTACCATCGGCGAAGCGCGCAAGGCACTGGACATGATGCTCGAGCGTGCCGTTTCACGGCGTTCGCGGCGCGGCACCCTGGCGGACAAGCAACTGGTGCAGGCGATGGTCGCGGAGTCGTGGATCCAACTCGAACAGTTCCGCCTGCTGGTTCTGCGCACAGCTTGGCTGATCGACAAGCACGACAACTACAAGAAGGTGCGCAAGGACATTTCAGCGGTCAAGGCCGCGATGCCCAAAGTCCTGCATGACATCGTCTCTCGTGCGATCCAGGTGCACGGCTCGCTGGGCGTCAGCAACGAGATGCCTTTCTTCGATCAATTGATGGCCTCGTATGTGATGGGTCTGGCAGACGGGCCGACCGAGGTCCACCAGGTCACGCTCGCTAAGGAGCTATTGGCGGCCGTGAAGCCGGCCGACGAGGTCTTTCCGAGCCAGCATCTGCCGGCGCTGCGTCGCAAGGCGCAGGAGCGTTACCGCGCGGTGCTGTGACCATGGCCGCGGTTTTTGAATCTGCGGGACTGCCAGCGCTGATCGACACCGGTCGCTTGCGGGCCTGGATGGACGGTTGCGGCGTCGGCCATGGCGAGATCACGCAACGTCAGTTGCTCTCGGGTGGGACCCAGAACATCCTGCTGCGTTTCGAGCGCAGCGGACAGACCTATGTGCTGCGCCGCCCACCGCAGCACCCGAGGCCGGAGAGCAACGCTGCGATGCTGCGAGAAGCGCGCGTGCTCAGCGCGCTGGCGGGAACGGGCGTGCCGCATCCTGAACTGGTCGCCGCCTGCGACGACACCGAGGTGCTGGGGACGACTTTCTTCCTGATGCGGGCCATCGATGGCTTTAACGCAGGAACCTCCGGCCTGCCAGCGCTGCACGCGTCGCGCAGGGACATCCGCAGACGCATGGGCCTGGCCATGGCGGAAGCCGCAGCAATGCTCGGTAGCTTGAAGCCTGACGTGCTTGGATTGCAGGACTTTGGCCGGCCACAGGGTTTCTTGACGCGGCAGGTTGAACGGTGGGGACGCCAGTTGGAAAGCTACGCGCAGCACGCGGGGTGGCCGGGTATGGCAGGTTTGCCGGCCATCGAGCCGATAGCGCAGTGGCTACGCATCCACCAACCGGCCGAGACGGCGCCTGGTGTCATACATGGCGACTTTCATTTATCAAACGTCATGTTCCGGCATGACAGTGCAGAGCTGGCCGCCGTTGTGGATTGGGAAATGGCTACAGTGGGGGACCCTTTGGTCGATCTGGGCACGCTGTTGGCGACCTGGCCGCAGCCAGACGGCTCTCACCACCTGACGAACAACATTGCACCTTGGGAAGGCTTCGCCGCGGAACACGAGCTCGTGGACCACTATGTCCGGCACAGTTCACGCGATCTGAGTGCTGTCCGTTGGTATGCAGTATTGGCTTGCTACAAGCTTGCCATCGTGCTGGAAGGAACACATGCGCGAGCCTGTGCAGGGCTGGCGCCCACGAGCACTGGAAATCGGCTACACAAGGCCGCGTGCGGTTTGCTCTGGCGCGCGACGGGATGGATCTGGCAATAAACCATCGCAACAGCGCTGCTCGCAATCTCTCCGATCCTCACCGGCTCAGTGCGGGAGCTTGGCTCTTCCGATAACGGGGCCAGACCTTGTGCACGAGGGCTCCAACCTGCGGATACGGGCACGAGGCGTGATGCTCGACCTCCCTGGCCCGATCGTTGGCCCCGAGCGCCAGCTTCACCTGGTTCCAAAACTCGCTGTCCAGCCCCGGGTAGTAGTCCGTGGCCGCGCCGTAGTTGATGGCGTGCGGATGCGCTTGAGCACTCGGCTGCCCGTCTCGGCCTTGGTGTTTCAGAGCGGCGCCATCGCCCTCAGAGTCTCGGGCTTGCCAACTGCCTTGACAGGCAGGCTTCCGAACTTCGGGAACAAGTGGTTGCGCAATCCGCCGATGATGATGATGGCCTTGCCCACACGCGACGGCTCGTCCACGAAGCGCGACCTGCGGTGGCTGGCCTTGTCCAGTGCCACGGCCGCGACGTAGCGGTGGCTTCACCCGGGTTCGTGAGCGGGTCGCTAAGGCCTCAGCAGCGTCGCGATTTTCTCTCACGCAAACGCCGAGTAGCGTGGGCGGCATCAGGCGCCTTGATCGTGTCGCCGGGCGGACCGATCGCCTATGGCGAACGACCCCAACTACTGCAGAGCATCCGACAAAGCCCAACAGCGCAATCTCGTGTTCACGCAAGTGAACGCACGGGCAGCGCGTGCGTTGCCCGCGCTGTCTATTCAGCCTTGACGCCTGCAGCTTTCACCACCGGCGCCCAATTGGCTATGTCGCTGCGGATCGTCGCAGCAAAGTCAACCGCGTTGGAACCGACCGGCTCCACGCTCAGTTCGGACAGCCTCTGGCGCACCTCAGGCATCTGCGTCACCTTGACAAGGTCGTCCGACAGTGTGGCTGCAACCGGCGCCGGCAGGCGCGCTGGCGCAACAAAGCCGAACAGGCTCTCCAGCGAGTAGCCCGGGATGACTTCGCCGATGGTCGGGTAGTCCGGGTAGATGCGGCTGCGGTGCGCATTCGTGATGCCCAGTACCTTGAGCTTTCCGGCTCTCACGTGTGGCAGCGCCGAGTCGAGCAGCACGAAGCCGACCGGCACGCGGCCGCCCAGCAGGTCGTTGTAGGCAGGCGCGCTGCCGTTGTAGGGGATGTGCACCATACCGGTCTTTGCGCGGACGTTCATGAGTTCGCCTGCCAGATGCGTGGCGGTGCCAACTCCCAGCGATG
>CALRYR010000470.1:0-3960 GCA_943372425.1 Variovorax sp. YR752
CGCCGACGACAAGAGCAGCGGCCTGCAGCAGGCCCACATGTCGATCCTGATGGCCGCGCGCCAAATGCGCGAGAGCACCGCGACGAGCTTCAACTGACAGCGACGCCGGTTTGCAGGGGCTGCGACCCCAGGCCGGCAGACAGAAGCGCTCGTCGGCGCAAGCCCGCCCTCGGCGTGCGGGTCAGTTCAGGGCCAGACGCTCAGCGCCAGAAAGAGGCCGCGACCAGAACGATGGTCAGCACGACGCCCACACGCACGACGTACGTGCCGAGCTTGGCGGCAAACGGATCCTGCGGCTGCAGCCGGGCATGACTGGTGTTCATCACATCGCTCCTGGTTGATCGACAACGACATCGGGAATGCTCCCCGAGACAAGCCCAAGCTTCTCACGCATACCACGCGGCGCATGGCGACATCAGCGACGCGAACACGGCCCTGTTCGCCCAGTGCGACATCGGCGTCGGCCGTCGATGTGCAGAAATTCACGAAGCCGAGGGATTAGACGAGCAAATGAGAACCTAGGTACTACAACCGGCCATCTTTGTTACAGAATTTGAACTGCTCAACAACCGTTGACCTTGTTCTGTGGCGCCGCGCAAGCCGCGCTGTTTCAAAGACCCCCGCCCCAGCGTCCTGCGCTGTGGACTGTTTGCCGAGTTCTCTTTCATGTCCAAGTTTTTCCACACGGGCCGTCACGACGATGCGCCCGACACCGTGCCGTCGCGTCTCGGCGAACTGACGTTGCGCGACCGCCTGGAGCGGCAGGAGCAGTACCGCAGCGGCTGGCGACGCAACCTCACGATCGTGGCCGTGATCCTGATCGCCTGCGTGGCCGCGCGCTATCTGATGCGCTGAACGCACAAGGCCGTCCTGCACTGCCGGACGGCCTCGGGGCGACGGCAAGCGCGACGGTCGGTCGCGATGCCTGTCCAGACGGGATGCGCCCTCAGTGGCGGGCCACCGACAGCAAGCCGTCGATCGCTTGAACAACGCCGTGCTTGGAATCTTCGGTGGCAGCGCCTTCCGTGAGCAGCGCACGGATCAGCGAAAGCGTGTTGAGCAATTCGGCCTCCATGTCCGTCAACAGGGGAATGACGTCGTAGTGCGGGTACTTGCCCCGTGCGCCCATGGGGCGGCCTGGGCCGGACAGGTCGACGGAGTAACCGTCGCGGATGGCTTCCGATTGAGTTTTCATGGCGTGACCTTCTGAAAGGTGGATTCGAAACCGGTTGGCGATGGTTATGCTGACACGGCCGAATCGGCGGGAGCGTCAGCCACTTGCACCAGATGCTTGAGGCGTTGTCCCATGCGATCGATGCGTGCCTGTCGGGCGTCGACATCGTCGAGCATCGGCACGACGCGCGTCGCAGTCGGCGCGTCGGCGGCCATGGCAGCGCGGGCTTCATCGTGCAAAGGCAGCGTGTCGCGGAGGACTGCGATCAGGCCCTTGGAGGTCCAGGAGGGGTGGCATGTAGGCGTCATGTAATACATTGTGCCTACCCAAGTTTCGCGCCACAACACTGGTTATCGAATTGTCATCGCATCGCGGGACTATTTAACGAAAACCAAGGTACTACTTTTTGGCGTTTTGCATACTCAGAGCGGTTTCGGCGGCGGTCCGCTGCAGGGCGTCGTCGTAGGCCAGGCGCAGCGCACGATGCGTCTCCTCCAGCCAGCTCAGCCGTTCGGCGTCTGCGGGCTGCGGACCAGGGCCGAAGCCGCACAGATGGTCGCCGAGCGACTCGATCATGTCGGCCCGGTGCTCCGCCAGGCTGGCGGCGCTGCGCTCGAGGGCTTCGCGCAACGCGTCCAGTGAGAGGCGATCGGTGAGGGAAGGGATGTCCGGCATGGCAACACCCTAAAAGCGCCTTGTGCGCACAACAATCGGACAAGGGGCTGCCGCACCTTGGAAGGTGTGGCATTGTTTGTAGTTCAGGGGAATCTTTGGTGCAACGCCGAGGTCGCGCCCAGTCCGCGCTGTCCTTCAGCTTCGGTCGACACGGCCGATATCCAGAGACCGGCTCATGAAGCCGGCTTATGCCCCATGCCCATCGAAACCCTGACTGAACAGATCGACACGGATCCGCTCGCGCTCCGCTGTCAGCCCATCGTCGACCTGCACCGGGTCGTCGTGGTGGGCCACCATCTGCACCTGCCGGGCCGATGGGGTACACGCCTGCCCGCCGCACAGGGACCGATGCCGACCCTCGGCGCAGGCTTCGACGCCACAACCAGCACCGCCCTGCTGATCGTGGCGCCCGGGGCGGCCGCGCTGTACGAAGCAGCCGCCTCGCGCAACACGCGCTGGACGCAGACGCTGGTTGCTGCACTCGGTGCGCCTCGGGCGCCGCTGGTCATCGATGTGAGCGCCGCAGTCCGCGCCTGTTCCGACGACGACCTCCGCGGCATCGTCTCGGCCCTGCGCCGCCAGGGCCTGCGTTGGGCCATCGGCCACTTCGGCGACGAAGGCACGCACATCCGGCTGTGGACCGAACTCGGCCCGGACTACATGCTGGTCGACAGCGCCCTCACCCGCGGCATCGGCCGCTCGTCGCGGCGCCTCGACGTGGCGCGCGCGGTGGTCGCGCTCGGGCACGCCATGGGCAGCACGCTGATCGCCACTGGCGTGGCCGAGGCGGGCGACCTGGTCGCACTGCGGGACATGGGCGTGTCGTGCGCGCAGGGGCCGCTGCTCGTCGACGCGGCCGCGCGCCACGTCGAGCTGCCGAACGTGACACCCGTCGCCAAGGACGCTCTGCACGGCCCGCTGCCCGACATCCATTCGCCGCCGACGCAGGCGTCGACGAAGACCGTTCTGCGCAGCCTGCCCATGATCGACGCACCAGCCGTGCGGTGGCATACGACGAACGACGAGGTCTTCACTCTTTTTGAAACGAATCCGGCGCTGCAGGCGCTGCCGGTGGTCGAAGACGGGCGGCCCGTCGCGCTGCTCGGGCGGCTCCCATTCATGAACGCTTATGCGCGCCCGCAGTTCCGCGAGCACTCAGGCGGAGAATCGTGCCGTGCGCTGGCCGATCCGTCGCCGCATGTCGTCGACCTCGACGCCGAGGTGCACGACCTGGTCGCCGCGCTGATGGCCTCCGACGCGGGCCAGTTGTGCGAAGGCTTCATCGTCACCGAGCGTGGGCAGTACGCCGGGCTCGGCCGCACCGACCATCTGATGCGCGCGGTGACCGACCTGCGCATCGAAGCGGCACGCCATGCCAACCCGCTCACCTTCCTGCCCGGCAACATCCCGATCAGCATCCACATCGAGCAGTTGCTGATCGACAACGCCCCGTTCGTCGCCTGCTACGGCGACTTGAACAACTTCAAGGCCTTCAACGACCACTATGGCTACTGGCGCGGCGACGAGATGATCCGGCTGCTGGCGCGCATCGCCGTGCGCAACGCCGAGCCGACGCGCGATTTCGTCGGCCACATCGGTGGCGACGACTTCCTGGTGCTGTTCCAGAGCCCCGACTGGAAGCAGCGCTGCCTGCGCATGATCGACCAGTTCGAAAGCGCGGCGATGCGACTCTACGACGACAGCGAACTCGAGGCCGGGGGCATCGAAGGCGAAGACCGCCATGGCGTGCTGCGCTTCTTCGGCTTCACCACCCTGTCGATCGGTGCATTGCTGGTCGCCCCCGGCGACTTCGAGGACGCGCAGGACGTGGCCAACGCCGCCGCCCAGGCCAAGCACGAGGCCAAGCTGGGCGCCACCGCCCTGATCATCCGCGAGTCGGGTGGGCCGGTCGGGTAGCCGGCCTTGGCAGATTCGCGAGGGCCCCGCCGCACCGGGTTGGCGGAAGACCGAAAATGCAGCCTCGTATCATCGAGGCCGCCGTCGCGCGCGGCCGCTGCCGTCTGCCGCATGTTCGTTCCCGCTCCCCTTCGCCGTTTCCGTCTCCTGTCGAGCTTCTTCACTTCGATGCGCCGCGTCGTCGTGATGCTCCT
>CALRYR010000471.1:0-3946 GCA_943372425.1 Variovorax sp. YR752
GTCCAGCGTGGTGATCTGCTCCTTGCTGATCGGGTCGGTGATGCCGTCGTAGCCCAGGTCCCAGCCGGTGGTGGGGGTGTTGTGGTCGGCGGTCGCGACGATCGAGCTGACCCGCCAGACCTTGCGGCCGGCCTCGCGCAGGCCTTCGAAAGCCTGCGGGCTGGTCACCTCGTGCACCAGGTGGCGGTCGATGTAGAGGATCGAGGTGCCGTCGTCTTCGGTGTGGACGACGTGTTCGTCCCAGAGCTTGTCGTAGAGCGTGCGTGCCATGACTGTCTTCTTTCGTGGGGGGAGGGTGAGGGTTCGTGCTCAGGCGGCGAGCCCGAGCGTTTCTTGTTCGGAGGCGGCGCCGGACGCCTGCAGGTGCGCCACCAACGCGCGTGCAGCCACCGGCAGCGTCGAGAAGTCGCGCGCGACGAGCCGGATCTCGCGGAGCGCCCAGGGGTCGGTCAACTCGACGCTGACCAGCCGCTGGCCGATGCCGCCGCGCATGAGCGCGAAGGCTTGGCCGGGCATCACGCCGATACCCAGGCCGTTCTCGATCATCCGGCACATCGCGTCGAGGCCGGTGACGTGGATGCGCAGCTTGATGCTGCGGCCTGCGTCGAGCGCGGCCTGGCGTGTCGCGACATAGATCGAGCTGTTCGTGTGCAGGCCGACGTGGTCGTACTCCAGCGAGTCGGCGAAGCCGATGGCCCCCTGATGCGCCAACGAATGGTCGGCCGGCACGATGAGCACGAGCCGGTCGTGCCGGTAGGGGAGGCTCTGCAAGTCGTTGCCGCCATCGCCGGCGTGGCAGATGCCCAGGTCTGCCGCACCTTCGTGCACCGCACGCAGCACCTCGGTGCTCAGATGCTCCTCGAGGTCGATCTTGATGGCTTCGTGGTCACGGCGAAAGGCGCCGAGATCCTCCGGCAGGAACTGCACGATGGCCGAGATGTTCGCGTGCACCCGCACATGGCCGCGCACGCCATCGGCGTACTCGCTCAGTTCGCCCTGCATCTTCTCCAGGCTGTAGAGCACCGAACGAGCGTGGTGCAGCAAGCTTTCGCCAGCGGGCGTGAGGTCGACACCGCGCGCATGGCGGTAGAGCAGCGGCGTACCCAGCGTGGCTTCGAGGTCGGACAGCCGCTTGCTGATGGCCGACGCCGCGATGAACTCCCGCTCCGCCGCGCGCCCGATGCTCCCCAACTCGCACACCGCTACGTAGAGCTGGAGCGAGGTCAGGTCAATTCGGCGGGCGAAGGTCCGTTCGGACGCGGTCACGGCATCGTGTGGGAAGAGGTGGGGTGTGTATTGTCCCTGAGAGCGCCACCTGGTGCCATCGTGATACGAGATGCCTCGGCTGCCGACCGGCGATGATGGCGCCGCGGAGCGCCGCTGCCATGAAAAAAGCGGGCTCGAGGCCCGCTTTTTCAATGATCGAACGAATCGACCGGCTTACTGACGCTTCTTGGCAGCGTCTTCGAGCTTGTCGCCGCCCTTCTGGATGTCCTGACCGGCACCCTTGACGGTGTTGCAGCCGGCCAGCGGGACGCCGAATGCGAAGACGACGGCGATCATTGCGGTAAGTTTCTTCATGACAGAACTCCTTCGTGCGATTTGTTGACGGTTAAGAGCGTGGATTCACCCTCCGTTAACAACGTTATCCAAGGCGAGTCGCCACTTCTGTCAGCCAAGACGCAAAAAAGCTGCCCGCAGGCAGCTTTCCAGGGCGAAGGCCGACGAGGCCTTCAGCGGCGCATCAACGCTGGGCGATGGGCTTCACGTCGCGCGGGGTGGAGCCTTCGAAGAGCTGGCGCGGGCGGCCGATCTTGTATTCCGGGTCGCCGATCATCTCGTTGAGCTGAGCGATCCAGCCGACCGTGCGAGCCAGCGCGAACACGGCGGTGAACAGCGGCACCGGGATGCCGATGGCGCGCTGCACGATGCCCGAATAGAAGTCGACGTTCGGGTAGAGCTTGCGCGACACGAAGTATTCGTCTTCCAGTGCGATCTTCTCGAGGGCCATGGCCAGCTTGAAGAGCGGGTCGTTTTCCAGGCCCAGCTCGCTCAGCACTTCCTTGCAGGTTTCCTGCATCAGCTTGGCGCGCGGGTCGTAGTTCTTGTACACGCGGTGACCGAAGCCCATCAGCTTGACGTTGGAGTTCTTGTCCTTGACCTGCTTGATGAACTCGCCGATCTTCTCGACGCCGCCCGCCTTCTGGATGTCGTAGAGCATGTTGAGCGCCGCTTCGTTGGCACCGCCGTGGGCCGGGCCCCAGAGGCAGGCTACGCCCGCTGCGATGGCGGCGAACGGGTTGGTGCCCGACGATCCGCACAGGCGCACGGTCGAGGTCGATGCGTTCTGCTCGTGGTCGGCGTGCAGGATGAAGATGCGGTCGAGCGCGCGCTCGAGCACCGGGCTCACCTTGTATTCCTCGCACGGCGTGGCGAACATCATGTGCAGGAAGTTGCCGGCGTAGCTGAGGTCGTTGCGCGGGTACATGTACGGCTGACCCACCGTGTACTTGTACGCCATGGCCACCAGCGTGGGCATCTTCGCGATCAGGCGGATGGCCGCGATCTCGCGGTGCTTCGGATTGTTGATGTCCGTGCTGTCGTGATAGAAGGCCGACAGGGCGCCCACCAGGCCGGTCATGATGGCCATCGGATGTGCGTCGCGGCGGAAGCCGCGCAGGAAGAACTGCATCTGCTCGTTGACCATCGTGTGGTTGGTCACGAGCTTGGTGAATTCCGACTTCTTGCCTGCGTCCGGCAGCTCTCCGTACAGCAGCAGGTGGCAGGTCTCTAGAAAGTCGCAGTTGGTGGCGAGCTGTTCGATCGGGTAGCCGCGGTAGAGCAGTTCGCCCTTGTCGCCGTCGATGTACGTGATCGCCGACTGGCACGACGCCGTCGACATGAAGCCCGGGTCGTACGTGAACATGCCGGTCTGTGCATACAGCTTGCGGATGTCGATCACGTCGGGGCCCATCGAGCCCTTGTAGACCGGCAGGTCGACGTTGTCCCCGCCATTGCTGAAGGACAGGGTGGCTTTGGTGTCGGAGGCTTTCATTTCGACTTTCTTTCTTGAGATTGATGTTCGGGAAGAAGACTTGGAACAGGGCGCGTCGTCAGACGCGCATCAGCCGCAGCAGATCGACCACGTCCGCCCCGGCCCATGCGGGCTCGGGCTCCTTTCGCTGCAAAAGGAGGTCGAGCAGATCGTGATCCGACAGATCCATCAATGTCTCCATCGCCTTCGCCTGGCGCACGGTCAGGCGGCTTTCGTGCTGCTCGAAGAACCGTGCGATGAAAAGGTCGTTCTCGAGGAGGCCGCGCCGCGTGCGCCACCTCAGCTTGCTGAGCGCGCGTACGTCCAGCGGCTGGTCGAGGTCGGCGTCTGCGTGCATGTGGCTGATTCTTCCCGGTTCAGATGGCGCGACGCACCATCAATTCCTTGATCTTGCCGATGGCCTTCGTCGGATTCAAGTTCTTCGGGCACACGTCGACGCAGTTCATGATCGTGTGGCAGCGGAACAGGCGGTACGGGTCTTCGAGATTGTCCAGGCGCTCGGCGGTGGCTTCGTCGCGGCTGTCGGCGATGAAGCGGTAGGCCTGCAGCAGGCCAGCCGGGCCGACGAACTTGTCCGGGTTCCACCAGAAGCTCGGGCAGCTCGTCGAGCAGCTCGCGCACAGGATGCACTCGTAGAGGCCGTCGAGCTCTTCGCGCTCTTCGGGGCTCTGCAGGCGCTCCTTCTCGGGCGGAATGTTGTCGTTCTGCAGGTACGGCTTGATCGAGTTGTACTGCTTGAAGAACTGCGTCATGTCGACGATCAGGTCGCGGATCACCGGCAGGCCGGGCAGCGGCTTGAGCACCACGGTGCCCTTGAGCGTGTTCATGTTGGTCAGGCAGGCCAGACCGTTCTTGCCGTTGATGTTCATCGCATCGGAGCCGCAGACGCCT
>CALRYR010000472.1:0-3942 GCA_943372425.1 Variovorax sp. YR752
GCAGCAGGTAGCCGCACAGACCCAGCAGGTAGGGCGAGCGCGCGATCAGCGCCAGGCCGGCGAGCACGCTGCCGCCGATGGGCCGTGCGTCGCCGCTGGCGGTGGCGCCGCCGGGGGCGTCGTCCGGTGTGCGTGCATCGCCTTCCCTCGGATACAGCCGGTGGAAACACTGCAGGGCTGCTTCGAGCAGCAGCGCTGCGCCGAGCGTGAGCGCCACCGGCCCGAGCGCCGTCACCAGTGACGCGGCCAGCGCCGGCCCGACGAAGGTGCCGGCGGTTCCGCCCGCGGCGATGAAGCCGAACAGCCGCCGGCCCTGCGCGTTGCTGAAGCAGTCGGCCAGCACGCTCCAGAAGATGCTGATGACGAACAGGTTGAAGACGCTGATCCACACGAAGAACACCCGGCCCACCCACACGCTCTTCAGGTCCATGGCGATCAGCACGCAGAACACCAGGATGCTCGCAGTGAAGAAACGGTAGGCCAGCGGCACGAAGCGCCGCGGCGGCAGGCGCGTCACCAGCGCGCCGAAGAGCGGTACGAGGGCCAGCATCGCGACGAAGGTGCCGGTGAAGAGCCACTGCAGTTCGTCGGCGCCACCGGCCAGGCCCATCGCGTCGCGCAGCGGCCGCAGCAGGTAGTAGCCGCCGAGCAGGCAGAAGAACCACGCGAAGCCCAGCAGCGTGGCCCGCACCTCGTCCGGCCGGATGTCGACTGCGCGGCGAAGCAGGCGGTGGATGCGGGCGCTGGTTGTCGACCGGGACTCGGGCATGCGCCCAGTGTGCATGCCGATGGAAGACCCTCCGACGGCGCGGTCTGTCTGGCGTCGCCCTCAGCGCAGGTCGAACAGCGCTGCCGCGTTGTCCCAGGCCACGCGCTGCGCGACGTCGGGCGGCAGGTCGGCGAGCCAGGTGCGGTAGCCGCGCATGATCTCGTCGTAGGCGCTCCAGCGCTGGTTGACCCAGGTGTCGGAGCCGATCACGAAGCGCCCTGGGTACTTGAGGATGAGCGCCCGCCATTCGGGGCACAGGGTGCCGTCGCCGCAGGTCAGGCCCGGCCGGTACGAGAGTTCGCCCATCAAGAGCGGATAGCGCTCGAGCAGCGCCTGCACCCGCTCGATCGGCGCGCCGCCGATGCCTGTGTGCGCCCAGATCAGGCGCAGGTCGCGGCCCTTCGACGGTGCGTTGGCCATCAGCAGGTCGATCGCCACGTCGTCCACGTGCGCCAGCACCGCGAGCTGCCGCTGCTCGGCCAGCACGATCAGCTTCTTGGCGACCGGGCCGTTGGCGTTGGCGCTGTCGTACAGGTGGAATTCGCCGAGGCCGCGGTAGGGGCCGCTGGGCGTGCCGCGCGCCAGTTCGGCCTGCACCATGTCGTAGATGGTCTCGTCGCGGAACCAGTTGCTGTAGTCCTCGCGGTTGCGGTAGAGCCGCACGAAGGGCACCACCCGCACGCCGGCGGCGCGGGTTTCGCGCGACGCTGCCAGGGTCTGGGTGCCGGCGTTCGGCCGCGAGTTGGCGATGATCGCGCGCACGTCGTTGCGCTGGAAGCGCGCCAGCGCCTCGGCTGGCGGGTAGGGGCCGGTGTTGCCGTCCCACGCCTCCTGGTTGTAGTGCAGGTGCGTGTCGAACAACGGGCCGCGGTAGCCCGGGGCTTCCGCCCGCGGCGACTGGGCGTGGGCCGCAGGAAGCAGCGCCGCGCAGGCGGCGAGGAGCACGGCGGCGATCGGCGTGGCGGCGGTCAGGCGTGTCATGCGGTCCTCGGGAGAGCGGGAAGCCGCTGATTATCTTGGCGTGCGCGCCCTACAGCAGCAGGAAAGCCAGCGCTGCGACCGCCGTCGGCCCGAGTGCCCCCAGCAGCAGGCCGCCGGCGCCGATCGTCTCGTCCGTGAAGCCGCGCTTGAGCAGCGCGACGCCGGCCGGGTTGGGCGCATTGGCGATCACGGTCAGGCCGCCGCCGGCCACTGCGCCGGCCACCAGCATGTACTTCGAGGTGTCGGAGATGCCCTCGATCAGCGAGCCCAGGTAGGTCAGCGCGGCGTTGTCGGTGATGGCCGTGAGGCCGAGCGCCCCCAGGAACAGCGCCAGTGGCGCCAGGCCCGACACGATGGGCTGCAGCCACCACTGCTGCATGCCGCCGAGCACGACCAGGCCGGCCAGGAAGAAGCCGACCAGCAGCGCCTCCTTGATGATCAGCGGGCTCTGGTGCCGCTCGTAGGCCTGCGTGAAGCCCATGAACATCAGGAACAGGCCGAGGAACACCACCGGGTGATGGGCGAACAGCACCACGCCGGCCAGCAGGCCCAGGTGCACAGCCACCACCGACAGCGGCACGCGTGCCTCGGCGGGCACGTCGTCGGGGCTGGGGGCAGGGCGCAGGTGGCGGCGCAGCACGAAGGTGGCGACGGTCGCGTTCACCAGCACGGCGATCGCCGCCTTCCAGCCGAAGTTGGCGAGCATGAAGGCGCTGTCCCATTGCCAGGTGGTCGCGACCATCAGCACGGGCGGCGCGGCATACGACGTGAGCGTGCCGCCGATCGAGACGTTGACGAACAGCACGCCCAGCGCCAGATACTTGACGCCTTCGGGCACGTCGCGACGGAAGATCTGCGGCGCCAGCATGAGCGCGGCGATGGTCATGGCGGCCGGCTCGGTGATGAGCGAACCGAGCAGTGGCACCGCGGCCAGACCGAGCCAGGCCGTGGCGAGCGGCGTGGCGACCGGTACCACGCGCGCAATGGTGTCGACCAGCGAGATGACGGTGCGCAGCACGGGGCGCGAAGCGGCGATCACCATCACCACGAAGACGAAGAGCGGCTCGGTGTAGTTGCGCGACTCGGCGTATTCCAGCGCCGGCGTGCCGCCCACCACGAGCGCCATGGCCAGCACCAGCACGATGGCCCAGAAGCCGAAGACCACCTCGACCTCGCCCAGCAGATGAAACAGGCCGGCGTGGCGGGGATAGCGGTGGGACAGGCGCTCGAACTGCTTGGCCGCGAAGGTGTGCAGCAGGGCAATGGCGAAAAGGGCAGCGGCGATCCACTGGATCGGGGTGTCGGACATGCGGTTCCTGGGCGTGAGAAGACCGCGTGGCGGCCCGACCGACGCAAGAACCTGCCGCGCAAGAAGCACGCGACACCCGGCGGCAAGTCTAAGGGATGTGCGCAAACGGGCTGTACTTGCGCAGATCAGGCTCACGTCAGGCAATTCCGACGTGCGCGCGGCGTGCATTTCCCTTATCCAGTGTCCGACGACTTTGTAGAACGGAGCAGACAGCGCAACGAGGGAGCCGAAAGCATTCATTCTCTGGAAGCCGTCATGCCGCTCTGCAAGGATCTCAGCCTGGTCGCCCCGTCGAACTCGCCTGTGTTCGACAAGCTCATCCGGCAAGGGACCATGGTCCTCTACGAAGGCATCTACCAGTGTGTCGGTTGCGGCATGGAAATCGCGGCGCTGGGCGGCAAGCCGATGCCCAAGCTGAAGGAACGACAACACAAGCCCGGGTGCTGTGACGAGCGCTGGAAGCTTTTGGTCGTGACCAGATAGCCCGAATGAACTTGGGGCGCGCTTGCTCCACGCCCCCAGTATTCAAAGAAATTTATTGCGCCAATTTCTGGCGAGGCTTTAAAGCACCTCAATACGACACGGCGGAAACCGGGGTTTGCCGCTGACGGCTGCATTGTTCGGATTTCCTTTTCGCCTGCTCAACGCCAGACGCCTGTGCCTGTGCAGAGAATTCCTGCACGGACACGACCGATGCCATCACAAAAAAGGGTACTTTGGTAGTACAAATAATTCGAAAAACTTAGTATTCATATTTGCGATAACTTCAAGTTATTACATGTCATCGGTAGGGTTTTTTAGGGCGGCGAAGTTGGCTTTATTGATGTTTGCATTGCGCAATAAATGTGAAATATTTCCGCTCTCCTGTGCGGTCAAACCCTGA
>CALRYR010000473.1:0-3930 GCA_943372425.1 Variovorax sp. YR752
CCCGAATCGCCGCCGCGCGAGATCTCACGCTCCGGCGGCACCGCGTCCTCGTCGATGCCGATCTCGAAGCCGCCCACGACGGCCGACTCACCGCCGGGGTAGCTCATCTTCGTGTTGACCTCGATGCGCACCACGCGGCCGCGCGTGACTGCGGTGGTCCGGCCGCTCTTGACGACACGGTCGCCGATCTCCGCGTCGGCAATGCTGTCGACCGACACGCCGAGCCCCATCACCTCGCCGGACAATGCACGACCGAAGACCGAGGCGATGGCGCAGTCGCCGGCCGGGCCGAGATGGCTGCGCAGCAGCGTGCCCATGACATTTCGATCGACCCGGTTGTCGTCGTGCCGCCCCGGCTGCACGATGTCGGCGCCGACCTGCGCTTGCCCGCCGTGCAGCACATGCCAGTTCGACAGCAACACGATGGCACCGCTCGTGCGGTCGCGCACGAAGGCGCCGATGGTGCCCGCCGTGGTGAAGCGGTTGCCCACGCTGAGGCCGGGCACGACGGTGTCGGCATGCACCTTGCGCGGATCCTTGGCTTCAATCTGCACGGCGATATAGCTCGGCTTGTAGCTGCGCTCGAGGACGTCCGTGGGCACCGAGACGCCGTCGATCTCGATGTGCCCGGGAATGGGTGTGCTGCTGATGCCCTCGATCTGCTCGGGCGCGACCTTGCTGTTGACGGTGAACTGGATCGCCAGTGCGCCATCGGCCTTGCCCGCCGTCTGCTTGCGACCGATGCCGACACTGGAGATGTTCGGGTCCGTCAGCAGTTGGGCGGCCTTGGTGCGCACGTAGCTGCGCATCTTGTCGAGCAGTTGCCGTTGCTGCGTGGCACGCGCGGTTGCAGCGGTTTTCTTCGTTGCCATCGAAAAAAGCTCCAGGTTCGTTCGGTGCGGCGGGGTTGCACCGCGTCGTTCAGGACGCGGGCGACGACGTGGCCGGCCGAGGCAGCCAGACCTCGACCGTTCCCGGCTGTGCCTTCAACCGCTGCGGCAGCGGCTTCAAGCTCCAGGCGCCAGTCGGTGCCGCCGCCGTGGCAGCGAGCGCTTCGGCGCAGGGGCGCATGGCATCGCCGTGGTAGATCAGGGTCGGCGTGGGATGCCCGACGGGTGGCGCGCGCCCGGCGTTGCGCGCGCTGGCCAGCACATCCTCGACCGCCGGCACCTTGGCGCCCAGCCCCTGCCACGGCCCGCGAAAGCCGTCGGCGGTGCCGAGCGATTCGCGGCCGAAGACCTGGATGTAGACCGTGGCGTTGGCGCAGGCCGTGCGGTTGATGGCGGCGGGCCGCGTGGGAGGTGCAACGCTGCCCGGCGGTGGCGCGCCCGACGATGCGTCCGGTGCAGCACCCGCCATCGGCGGCGCAGCCACCGGCGCAGGGTACGGCGCCGGCACCGAGGCCTCGGCGCGCGTAGACCCCAAGCAGTTCTCCAGCGAGGGCACGGTGCCGGTGTAGTCGCGTGCCCAGTAGCGCGGCGTGCAGGCGGGCGCGCTGGCGGGCTGCAGGCAGTCGATGCCGTTGTTGGTGTCGAGCAGACGCGTGCAGGCCGGGTTCGGACTCAGGCCCTGTGCATCGCCGCTTGCCGGGGCTTTCGCCAGCGCCTGGCGACAGGCCGCCTTGGCATCGTCCACGATGCTCACCGACAGCTTGAAGTTGGCCATGAAGTTGTCGGCCCCCTGCCGGCACAGCAGCTCACCGGTGCGCAGCAGCTCGGCCGCGAGCGAGGCCGGCGCTTCCCCGGGCGGTGCGTCGACACGCAGGCGCGACCAGCGTTCGCTCAGGTCCTTGAACGCCACGCCTTCGGCGGCGCGCTTCTCCGCCACCTGCGTGCGCCAGCTGTCGATGCCTTGCCAGGCCGCGACGCCCAGCGTGGCCGCGGTGCCGAAGCCGATGGATGCGGTGACGGCGCCGGCCTTCAGCACGCGGGCCTGCAGGCGGCTGATGGTGGCTGCGGCATTTGCGGCGCCCTGCGCCGCCGGCGCCTGCATGGGCTGGCCGTCGTCGGCTTCGAACAGGCCCTGCGTGCCCTGCACGATGCGCGCGAGCAGGCCGCCGTCGATGCGTCGGCCGATCTCGCTGCCCAGTCGGAAATAGCTTTCCCATTGCGCCTCGTCGAAGAACTGGTCGGTGGTCGGCTGCTGCGGGAACAGCGGGTTGGCCGCCTTGAAGTTCACCAGGTCGACCGGCAGCGACGCCGACACGTTCGGCTTGACCCACACGATGTGGCCATGCAGCCCGCTCGCGTAGTCGACCCGCGCCAGTGCCAGGCAGGCCTGGCTGCTCGGGGAGGCCAGGTCGTTGAGCGAACCGAAAAGCCCGCTGTACGGCCAGTCGGCGTCGCAGCAGGGCTTGAGGAAGAGGATGTCGGCGTTGAGGTCGATGCGTGCGCGGCGGATCAATATCTCGAGGTCGGTGAAGCGGTAGTCGGGGTCGGCGCCGCAGTCGGCCACCACGATCAGCTCGGCCTCCTGCCGCAGCAGCGCGTAGGCGGCGGTGTTCTCGAAGTGGCCGCCGTCGCTCAGGTACCAGTTGGCCGAGCCGCTGCCGGGAAAGGCGCCGAAGCATTCGTGGAGCAGGAAGCGCGTCTTCATCAGCACCTTGCTCACGCGCGCCGCTGCGCCCGGTTGCAACAGGCCGGCGCGCTCGCTGTTCCACCAGTAGCCCAGGCGCAGGCCTGCGAACACCGACAGCGCCGCGATGCCGCGCTTGGTGAGCCGCCCGAGGCCTGGCGCAAAGGCCGCGCCCGAGATGGCGGCCCACGCCCCCAGCGTGAGCGCGTCGTCGCCCTGCGCACGCGTCCACGGCCCGCTCACGGCCTGCATCCAGCCCCGCGGGCCGATGGTCAGCGGCAGGCTGCGGCGGTCGCGGTTGAAGAGCTTCTGCTTCGGGTCATGCGTCTGGTTGATGCACACGTTGATGAGGTGCACCGGCCCACCCTGCATGTGCGGTGCGTAGTCGCGCTGCGGCAGGTCGTCGCCGGCATCGACCTGGCCCACCGGCACCTCGGGCGGTGTCAGGCCCGACACGTCGCCCATCGGGTCGCCGCCCAGCCGGTGCGCATTGGCCGCACCCAGGTAGCCGCGCACGATGCGCGCCTTGTAGAACATGTGGAGCGACGACAGGTTGAGAAAGGCGAAGTGCGGCCCGGTGACCAGCGCGTAGGTGCCGACGATCACGCCGATGGTGCCGAACCACACCCAGCCCCGCACGAAATCGAGCCCCACGTCGGACCGGAACACCGGCAGCAGCACGCCGGCGTAGAGCACGCCGATCCACCACGCGGCCAGGCAGAACGCGACGAGCAGGCCGAGCACGCTGGCCAGCGTCATGAGGAACTGCTTGCCGAGGCCAGGCATCTCGCGCTTGCTGCCGAAGAAGGTGGGCAGCACACCGCGCAGCGCCGCAGCCGCCACCAGCAGCACGGCGCCGTACGACGCGCGGCTCTCGCGCGTCTCGGCCGCGAGCCACCAGGCCAGGCGGTCGAGCAGGCCGAGCAGCGCGATCGCCAGCACCGCCTGCAGCATGCGGGCGAGCGCATCGGTGAGTTCGTTGCGCAGCGCGGCGGCATCGCGGTCGCGGCCGCGCCACATCACCCAGCACAGGCCCACGACCCAGGCGATGCAAAACGCGATGAATGCCGGCGCCAGCCAGAGCGGGCCGCCGAAGCGTTCTTCGAAGACCGGCTGGAACCACCGTGCCGCCACGCCCAGCGCGCACCACATCGCCAGGTTGCCCAGCAGATGGCGCCACGCGCGCCGGTCGCGCACCGACCAGTAGGCACAGGCCGCCACGATCGACAGCGCCCAGGGCACCAGCGCCAGCAGCCAGAGCGTCGGCAGGCCGGTGGCGATCTGCAGCCAGCGTGGCGGCACCTCCGCGTTGCCGAGGTCGATCCACGCCGCGGCCGCGCCCCATGCGCCGAGGTT
>CALRYR010000474.1:0-3923 GCA_943372425.1 Variovorax sp. YR752
TTCCAGCATGTGGTGGTTGTCGACAACGCCAGCGGCGACGGCACGGTCGGCGCCGTGCAGCAGCACCTGCCGCGCGCCACGCTGGTCGAACGCGCCGAGAACGGCGGCTTCGGCACCGGCAACAACGACGCGATGCGCCATGTGCGCACGCCCTACGCCCTGCTGCTCAACCCCGACTGTTCGCTGGACGTGCCCGACCTGCTCACGCTGCTCGCCACGCTGCAGCGCTACCCCACCGCCGGGGTGGTCGCGCCGCAGAGCTGGCTGGCCGACGGCAGCGCGCAGATGTGCTTTCGCCAGGCCTTCTACGAGCCCCGGCTGCGCTCGCCCTACCGCGTGCCCGACGGCACCTGTTCGGCCAAGTGGCTGCATGGCTGCTGCCTGCTGGTGCGCACCGAGGCCTACAACGCGATTGGCGGCTTCGACGAACGCTTCTTCCTCTATTACGAAGACGACGACCTGTGTCTGCGGCTTCGCCAGGCGGGCTTCGACTGCCTGTTCGAGCCGGCAGCCAATGCGCAACACATCGGCGGCGCCTCGTCCACGCCGAGCTGGAAGACCAGCTTTCGGAAGCACTACCACTACGCGCGTTCCCGACATCTGGCGATCCGCAAGTACCTTGGCATCGGCGCCGCCTGGCGCTACCTGCTCAAGACGATGGTGGGCGGGCCGCCGGCAGCGGTGCTCTACGGCCTGTTGCTGCAGCCGAAGCATGCGTTGAAGTGGGCGGCCTGGAGCTGCTCGGCTTGGGCTTCGGCCTTCGCGCCGTCCGGCCGCAAGTAGCCGACCGCGGCGCTCAGCGGCCTTCGGTCTGGGTCAGCTGGTCGCGGTCGAAGCGCATCGCGGCGTAGCGGAAGAAGCTCTCCAGCGACACGAAGACGCAATACAGGAAGCCGGCCGCGCCGCACAGGAAGCCCAGGTGCAGCACGTAGAGCCGCACGAACATCGACAGCCCCGAGGCCAGGCCGCGCAGCACGCCACCGCGCTTGCCGCGCTGCGCACGCTTGGCGGCGCCCAGCATCGTGTACTGGGTGAGCTTCACGAGGCTGCTGCGCACCGTCTCGCGCGAGTGATGCAGCAAGGGACTGCGGAACACATGGCGTGGCAATCCAGGCTCGCTGAGCTTCGCCTCTTCGTGCACCACACCCTCGTAAGCTAGCAGCGTCGAGCGCCTGAACAGCCGCTCCGGCTTGGCCTGGGAGCGAAAGTACTTCAGCTCCTGCCCGAAGGCGACCAGCCGCCAGCGCACGCACCAGACACCGAGCGCGCCCGAGGCGACAACAGCCTGCAGTTCGGCTTGCAGCGCGGGTGTGATCGTCTCGTCGGCATCGAGAAAGAAGAGATAGTCGCCCGTCGCGTTCGCGAGCAGCCGCGTGCGCTGCACGCCGAAGCCCTGCCAGTCGGGATACGACACGACCGTGGCGCCGGCCGCCTGGGCGCGGGCCACCGTGTCGTCGGTGCTGCCGCTGTCGATCACCAGCAGCTGGTCGGCGAAGGCGGCGCTGCGCAGGCAGTTTTCGATGCGGTGTGCCTCGTTCTTCGCGAGCACGCCGATGGTCAGCGTGGGACGGGCGCCGGCCGCTTCGGACACGCGCGCTGGCTCAGTGGCCGTGGCCGACCGTCTCGCCGGCCTTGAGCCGGTACACCGTGCCGCAGTACGGGCACTTGGCCTCGCCGCTGCGGGCCACGTCGAGGTAGACCTTGGGGTGGCTGCTCCAGAGTTTCATGTCCGCCTTGGGGCTGGGGCAGAACACGCCGCCCTGGGCGTTGAGGTCGGTGGCGAGCAATTCGACGGCTGCTTGGGTGGTGGCCATGATCAGACTTTGGTGAGCCAGTGGGCGGACTTGGGATTCTTGCCGTTCACGATGTCGAAGAACGCGCTCTGAATCTTCTCGGTGACGGGCCCGCGCGAGCCGCCGTCGCCACGGTTGCCGATCTCGACGCGGTCGAGTTCGCGGATGGGCGTCACTTCGGCGGCGGTGCCGGTGAAGAAGGCTTCATCGGCGATGTAGACCTCGTCGCGCGTGATGCGCTTCTGCACGAGTTCGATGCCCAGGTCCTTGCAGATGTGCAGGATGGTGTTGCGGGTGATGCCGTTGAGGGCACCGGCCGACAGGTCGGGCGTGTAGACCACGCCGTCCTTCACCACGAACACGTTCTCGCCGGCACCTTCGGAGACGAAGCCGCTCGCGTCGAGCAGCAGCGCCTCGTCGTAGCCGTCGTCCAGCGCTTCCATGTTGGCGAGGATCGAGTTGGTGTAGTTGCTGACCGCCTTGGCCTGCGTCATCGTGATGTTGACGTGGTGGCGCGTGTAGCTCGAGGTCTTCACGCGGATGCCGCGGCGCATGCCTTCTTCGCCGAGGTACGCACCCCAGGCCCAGGCCGCGACCATGGCGTGGATCTTGTTGCCGCGCGGGCTCACGCCCAGTTTTTCGGAGCCGATCCACACCAGCGGGCGCAGGTAGCAGCTCTCGAGCTTGTTCTCGCGCACGACCTGCTTCTGCGCTTCGTTCAGCTCTTCCTTGGTGAAGGGCAGCGTCATGCGCAGGATCTTCGCGCTGTTGAAGAGGCGGTCGGTGTGCTCCTGCAGGCGGAAGATGGCCGTGCCGTCGACCGTCTTGTACGCCCGCACGCCCTCGAAGGCGCCGCAGCCGTAGTGCAGGGTGTGGGACAGGACGTGGATCTTGGCATCGCGCCATTCGACCAGCTGGCCGTCCATCCAGATCTTGCCGTCACGGTCGTCCAGCGAGGGGGGGAGCACGCTCATGTTGTTTGTCCTTCGGGGGAAAAGGCACCTCCGGAGGGAGATGTCGCAAAAGCTTTCGATTTTACGGCGGCGGGCGCGGCTGGGTTCCCGCGACAATGGCCGGCTTTGCCAATCCGTCCGTAAAGGGATTTCGTGTCCGTATTCAAGAACGTCATCGTCTACCGCATCGAAGGCGGCTGGTCCCCCTCGCTGACCGAGGCCGAAGCCGCGCTCGACAAGTTCCGTTTCGTGCCCTGCACGCCCTCGCAGGAGAAGTCCACCGGCTGGACCGAGCCGCGCGGGCAGGACCACGGCCCGCTGGTCGAATCCGTCGGCGGCCAGTGGGTGCTCGAATTCATGATCGAGACCAAGACGCTGCCCGGTTCCGTGGTGCGGCGCAAGGTCGACGAGCGCTGCGTGCAAATCGAGGCCACCACCGGCCGTAAGCCGGGCAAGAAGGAGAAGCGCGACCTGAAGGAAGACATCACGCAGGAACTGCTGCCGATGGCCTTCACGCGCCATGCGCGCGTGGCCGTGTGGATCGACCCCAAGGAACACCGGCTGGTGATCAATGCCACCAACGCGGCGCGTGCCGACGAGGTGGTGACCAGCCTGGTGAAGTCGTTCGAGGGCTTCGCCGTGACGCAGGTCAACACGCACATCGAACCGGCCACCGCCATGTCGGGCTGGCTGTCGAGCCAGGAGCCACCGGCCGGCTTCACCATCGACCGCGAATGCGAGCTGAAAGCCACCGACGAATCGAAGTCGGTGGTGCGCTACGCCAAGCACCCGCTCGACATCGAGGAAGTGAAGCAGCACATCGCCGCCGGCAAGCGCCCGACGCGTCTGGCGATGACCTGGGAAGACCGCGTGTCCTTCGAGCTGAGCGAGACCATGCAATTGCGCAAGATCGTGTTCCTTGAAGGCACCGACGACGCCAAGGACGGCAAGAAGGAAGACAACTTCGACGCCGACGTGGCGATCGCCACCGGCGAACTCGGCGAACTGATGCCGGCGCTGCTCGATGCGCTGGGCGGCGAAGCGGCCTTCACGGCGGCGGTGGCCGAGCCGGCGCAGCCTGCTGCAACGGCATCGACGCCAGCCTCCGCCGAAGAAGAAGGCGCGCCCTTCTAGGCCGAAGGCGGCGCGCCGCCGTCCTGCAGCGCGGCAGGCGCGG
>CALRYR010000475.1:0-3915 GCA_943372425.1 Variovorax sp. YR752
GGCCGCGCACCGGCGCCCTGACCGACAAGTTCTTCGGCTGGGCCGCCAAGGGCGCCGCACTGCTGACGCTGCTGCTGCTCTTCGGCATCCTGCTGTCGCTGGTCGTCGGCGCCTGGCCCGCCATCACCAAGTACGGCCTGGGTTTCCTCACGAGCAGCGTGTGGGACCCGGTGCAGGACGAGTACGGCGGCCTGGTGATGATCTACGGCACGCTGACCACGTCGTTCATCGCCCTGGTGATCGCCGTGCCGGTGAGCTTCGGCATCGCGCTGTTCCTGACCGAGATGTCGCCATCGTGGCTGAAGCGCCCGCTGGGCACGGCCATCGAACTGCTGGCGGCGGTGCCGTCCATCGTCTACGGCATGTGGGGTCTGCTCGTGTTCGGGCCGATCCTGTCGACCTATGTGCAGCAGCCGCTGCAAAGTCTTCTGTCCGGCGTGCCTTACCTGGGCGCGCTGGTGTCGGGCCCGCCGGTGGGCATCGGCATCCTGTCGGCCGGGATCATCCTGGCCATCATGATCATTCCCTTCATCGCCTCGGTGATGCGCGACGTGTTCGAAGTCACGCCGCCGCTGCTGAAGGAATCGGCCTATGGCCTCGGTTCCACCACCTGGGAGGTCGTCTCCAAGGTGGTGCTGCCGTACACCAAGGCCGGCGTCATCGGCGGCATCATGCTCGGTCTCGGTCGCGCACTGGGCGAGACGATGGCCGTCACCTTCGTGATCGGCAACATGAACCAGCTGAACTCGCTGTCGGTCTTCGAGGCCGCCAACAGCATCACCTCCGCCCTGGCCAACGAATTCGCCGAAGCCGGCGCCGGCCTGCACCAGGCCGCGCTGATGTACCTCGGCCTGGTGTTGTTCTTCATCACCTTCGTCGTGCTGACACTGTCGAAGATTCTGCTGCAGCGCATGAAGAAGAGCGAAGGGAAGGCATCGTGAGCACGGCTGAAAAACTCCTGAGCGCGAAGACGCTCAACGAAACCCGCGCCGCCAAGTTCGCCGGCCGCAAGCGCGTCAACCAGATCGCACTGACGCTGTCGCTGGCCGCCATGGCCTTCGGCGTGTTCTGGCTCATGTGGATCCTGTGGGAGACGCTGCGCCTGGGCGTCGGCGGCCTCGCGATCGCTACCTTCACGGAGATGACGCCGCCGCCGAACGAGGCGGGCGGCATCGCCAACGCGATCTTCGGGTCGTTCGTGATGGTGCTGATGGCCACCTTCGTCGGCACGCCGATCGGCATCATGGCCGGCATCTACCTGGCCGAATACAACCCCAAGGGCTGGCTGTCGAGCCTGACGCGCTTCGTCAACGACATCCTGTTGTCGGCCCCGTCGATCGTCATCGGCCTGTTCGTCTACGCGGTGGTCGTGGCCTACTTCAAGACCTTCTCCGGTCTGGCCGGTGCGCTCTCGCTGGCGCTGATCGTGATCCCGGTCGTGATCCGCACCACGGAGAACATGCTGCAGCTGGTGCCGCCCGGCCTGCGCGAGGCGGCCTACGCCCTCGGCGCGCCGAAGTGGAAGGTCATCCTGAGCATCACGCTGAAGGCGGCGCGTGCCGGCGTCGTCACTGGCGTCCTGCTTGCCGTTGCGCGCATCGCCGGCGAAACCGCACCGCTGCTCTTCACCGCGCTGAACAACCAGTTCTGGACCGCCGACCTGAGCCAGCCGATGGCCAGCCTGCCGGTCACGATCTTCAAGTTCGCGATGAGCCCCTACGAGAACTGGCAGCACCTGGCCTGGGCCGGCGTGTTTCTGATCACCGTGGCCGTGCTTGCACTCAACATCCTGGCGCGTGTCCTGACGCGCACCAAACTCTAAAGAAGGCGACAACATGCCCACCACGCTCGCTCCTCAGGCCTCGCCATCGAAGATCTCGGTCAAGGACCTGAACTTCTACTACGGCAAGTTCCACGCCCTCAAGGGCATCAACCTCGAGATTCCCGAGAACAAGGTCACGGCCTTCATCGGCCCCTCGGGCTGCGGCAAGTCGACCTTGCTGCGCACCTTCAACCGCATGTTCGAGCTGTACCCCGAGCAGCGCGCCGAAGGCACGATCGCCATCGACGGCGAGAACCTGCTGACGTCCAAGCAGGACGTGGCGCTGATCCGCGCCAAGATCGGCATGGTCTTCCAGAAGCCCACGCCGTTCCCGATGTCGATCTACGACAACATCGCCTTCGGGGTGAAGCTGTTCGAGAACCTCAGCGCCAGCGACATGGACGACCGCGTCGAATGGGCCCTGAAGAAGGCCGCGCTCTGGACTGAAGTGCGCGACAAGCTGCAGCAGAGCGGCTCGGGCCTGTCCGGTGGCCAGCAGCAGCGCCTGTGCATCGCCCGCGGCATCGCGATCAAGCCTGAAGTGCTGCTGCTCGACGAGCCGTGCTCCGCGCTCGATCCGATCTCGACCGCGAAGATCGAAGAGCTGATCGCCGAACTGAAAAGCGAGTACACCGTGGTCATCGTGACCCACAACATGCAGCAGGCCGCCCGCTGCAGCGACTACACCGCCTACATGTACCTGGGCGACCTGATCGAGTTCGGTGCGACGGAACAGATGTTCTTCAAGCCGCAGCGCAAGGAAACCGAGGATTACATCACCGGCCGTTTCGGCTAAGGAGACAGCGATGACCGAAAAGCATTTGTCCAGCCAGTTCGACAGCGAACTCAACGGTGTGTCGTCGCGCGTGATGGAACTCGGCGGCATGGTCGAGTCGCAGATCCGGCAGGCGGTCTACGCCCTGGCGCAGTTCGACACCGAATCCGCCGACCGCGTGATCGAGACCGAGATCAGCGTGAACGCGATGGAGATCGAGATCGACCGCGAGCTGTCGTCGATCATCGCGCGCCGCCAGCCGACGGCCCGCGACCTGCGCCTGCTGATCGCGATCAGCAAGACCACAGCCAACCTCGAGCGCGTGGGCGACGAGGCCAACAAGATCGCGCGCATGGTCAAGTCGATCATCGAGAGCGGTTCGTCGCGTGCGCTGCCGTCGTCCGACCTGCGCGTCGCGGCCGACCTGGCGTCGGGCCTGCTGCGCAAGGCGCTCGACGCCTTCGCGCGGCTCGACACCGCCGCGGCGCTGTCGATCCTGAAGGAAGACGACCTGATCGACCAGGAATTCGACGGCTTCGTGCGCAAGCTGGTCACCTACATGATGGAAGACCCGCGCACGATCTCGGCCAGCCTCGACCTGCTGTTCCTCGCCAAGGCGATCGAGCGCATCGGCGACCATGCCAAGAACATCGCCGAATTCATCATCTACATCGTCAAGGGTGCGGACGTGCGGCACACTTCGATGCAGGAAATCGAATCCGCGCTGCAGTAAGACAATCGAAGCGAATGAAGAAACCACGCGTCCTGATCGTCGAAGACGAGTCGTCGATCGCCGAGCTGATCGCCGTCAACCTGCGCCACAACGGCTTCGAGCCGATCTGGTCGGAAGACGGCGTGTCGGCGCAGCGCGAGATCGATGCCTTCCTGCCCGACCTGATCCTGCTCGACTGGATGCTCCCGGGCCAGAGCGGGCTGCAACTGGCGCGCCAGTGGCGCAAGGACCCGCGTACCAAGTCGGTCCCGATCCTGATGCTGACCGCACGGGGCGACGAGCCCGACAAGGTGGCCGGCCTCGACGCAGGTGCCGACGACTACATCACCAAGCCTTTCTCCACGCAGGAAATGCTCGCGCGCATCCGCGCCGTGCTGCGCCGCCGGGCGCCTGAGGCGGTGGCCGAGCGCGTCGAGATCGGCGAACTGGTGCTCGACACGGCCACGCACCGCGTGACCTGGCAGGGCGCCCCGCTGAAGGTCGGCCCGACGGAGTTCAAGCTGCTCGGCTACCTCATGCAGCATGCCGAGCGTGTGCACAGCCGCGCACAACTTCTCGACAAGGTGTGGGGCGACCACGTCTACA
>CALRYR010000476.1:0-3905 GCA_943372425.1 Variovorax sp. YR752
CGCGGCGCAGTATCGCGAGGTGATCCGCGTCAACCTCGACAGCGCGATGTACGTCCTGCAAGCCTGGATCGAAGCGATACGCGGCGAAGGGGCACACGGCGCGGCCGTGCTGGTCTCCAGCGTGGTCGCGCGCATCGGCGTCGCCAACCACGAGGCCATCGCCGCGGCCAAGGGTGGCGTGGAGGCGCTCGCGCGCGGTGCAGCCGCCACCTACGCACCCAGCGGTTTGCGCATCAATGCCGTGGCACCGGGCATGACCGACACCCCCATGACGGCCAGCATGCTCAAGGTCGATGCTATGCGCGAAGGCGCCGGCAAGCAGTACCCGCTCGGCGGCGTGCAGACGGCCCTTCAGGTGGCCGACACGATCGCCTGGCTGCTGTCGGACGGTGCAGCGCGCATCACCGGGCAGGTGATCGCCGTCGATGGCGGCTTCAGCACGGTACGCCCGCTGGTTCGTTGATCGTCGTTTCGAACATGCACCCGGAGTCCCCCATGACCCTGCTTTCCCGCACCGTTTCCCGTCGCACCTGGCTGGGCGCGGTCACGCTCCCGTGGCTGGTGGGCGGCTGCAGCACGCCGCTGCCGCTCGTCCCGGCACCGGCTGGCGATGCGGAGGCCGCGGCGCGCCTTCGCGAGAGCGCGCGAGCGCACGGTCTCGACGCCTACCGGGCTCTGACCGACATCAACGTGAGCTACGACGGCCAGTGGCGACCGCTGATCAATCGCATCCAGCCCGAGGTCGTCGACCAGGGCTTTCGTGGGAGTTCGCAAGAGCGGCTGCTTCCTGCGGCGGGTGTCGTGGCGCAGGCCTACACCGGGCCGATGGGCCGCAAACAGGTCGCGTGGCGCCGTGGACGTGGACGACCGGACGATCTGGGCGAGGTCGCGGTGTGGGTCAACGGCGTGCGCAGCGACGATACGGCTGCGCGCGACGCTTCTGCGCTGGTGGCCGAGGGCTACGGCCTCTTCCTGCTCGGACCGCTGTGGCTGGTGGACCGCGGGCTTCGCGCGCGGATGGCCGGCACGGAGCGTGTCGACGGCCGCACCTGCGACGTGGTCGAGGTCTGGCTCACGCCGGGGCTCGGTCGCGTCGCCGTCGACCGTGTGGCGCTGTGCATCGACCGCGTCGACCAGCGCGTGCACCGCATGCGCTTCACGCTCGAAGGCTTCTCCGGCACCCGGGGCGCGGTGGCGGAGGTCGACACCTTCGAGCACGATGAGCGCTTCGGCGTGGTCTGGCCGATGCGCTCCTACGAGCGCATCGTGCATCCGATCGCCTTGCCGGCGCACGACTGGCATGTCACCGGACTGGACGTCAATCGGCGCTATGGGCCGGACGACGTGAACGGGCCGTCGTTCACCGGTGCAGCGGCGGCGCCGGCACGGGCGCTGTAGCGCTACTGCGGCGCCGGCCTCGCTTCTTCAGCGCTTCGCCAGCATGGCGTCAGGCGCCGCCGCCCCACGCTGCGCGCCGGTCAACAGGAAGTAGCCGTAGGCCGCGGCCATCAGCACGAGGAACAGCAGCGTCAGCATGCCGTTGAACCACACCATCGCACCCAGGCACACCACGCCGAGGACGAGCGCAATGGCCGGGAACACCGGGTAGAAGGGCGCGCGGTAGGTGCGCTCCAGGCCCGGCTCGGTGCGGCGCAGACGGAACAGCGCGGCCATCGACACCAGGTACATCACGATCGCGCCGAGCACTGCCATGGTCACGATGTTGGCGGTCAGCGTCTGGCCGCCGAAGCTCACCCATTCGTCGCTGAAGATCGCGACGATGCCGATCACGCCCCCTGCCACCAACGCGCGGTGCGGCGTGTTGAAGCGCGGGCTGAGCGCGGCGAAGTAGGCGGGAAGGTAGCCCGCGCGTGCCAGCGCGAAGATCTGGCGCGAGTAGCCCATGATGATCCCGTGGAAGGACGCGACCAGCCCGAAGAGGCCGATCCACACCAGCATGTGCAGCCAGCCGCTGTTCTCGCCCACCACCACCTTCATCGCCTGCGGCAGCGGGTCGTTGATGTTGGCAAGGGTGCGCCAGTCGCCCACGCCGCCCGCGAAGATCATCACGCCGAAGGCCAGCACCACCAGCGTGACGATGCCGGTGGTGTAGGCGATGGGAATGGTGCGGTGCGGGTCGCGCGCCTCCTCGGCCGCCATGGCCGCACCCTCGATGGCCAGGAAGAACCAGATCGCGAAGGGGATCGACGCGAAGATGCCCGACACGGCCGCGCCGTTGAGCACGTCGCCACCCGCCCAGCCATGGGCCACGAAGTTCGCCATCGACCAGCCCGGTGCGACCACGCCCATGAACACCAGCAGCTCGAAGATGGCCAGCACCGTCACGAACAGCTCGAAGGCGGCCGCGATGCCGACGCCCACCCAGTTGAGGCCGATGAAGATCACGTAGGCGCCCACTGCGAACCACTTCGGATTGACCGCCGGGAACTGCACGTTGAGGTAGGCGCCGATGGCTAGCGCGATGGCCGGTGGCGCGAAGACGAACTCGACCAGCGTCGCGAAGCCGGCGACGAAGCCCCCGGTCGGCCCGAAGGCGCGCCGCGCATAGGCGAAGGGCCCGCCCGCGTGCGGGATGGCGGTCGACAGCTCGGTGAAGCTGAAGATGAAGGTGGTGTACATGGTCGCCACCAGCACCGTGGCAACCAGGAAGCCGAGCGTGCCGGCGGTGTTCCAGCCGTAGCTCCAGCCGAAGTACTCGCCGGAGATGACGAGCCCGACGGCGATGCCCCAGAGCTGGAAGGGGCCGAGCACTTTCTTGAGACCTGTCGTCACGGGCTGTTCTCCTGGGTTGGGCTGACCCAGCACGCCCGTGCAAAAACAGTGCCACGCCCGCCGGCCCGGCCGGTCGAGGCGTCGCGCAACGGCGCGTCAGTTCGCCCGCGAAGCGATCAGTACGGCGTTCGTGCCGCCGAACGCGAAGGAGTTGGACATGGCATGCCGAAGTTGCGGCGCGGGCCGTGCAGCGCCCCGCACGAGGTCGAGATGGACGTCGGGGTCGACGTCGCCCGGGTTCGCCATCGCCGGGAGGCGGCCGTGGGTGAGCGCGCGCAGGGCCACGATCAGTTCGACCGCGCCGCCGCCGCCGAGCAGATGCCCGTGGAGCGGTTTGGTCGAGCTGACGGGCACCGCATCGCCGAAGACCGTCTCCACCGACTTCGCCTCGGCCGCGTCGCCGGCCTGCGTACCGGTGCCGTGCGCATTGATGTAGCCGATGTCCGCGGGTTGCAGGCCGGCGTCGGCGAGGGCGGCGCGCATGGTGCGAACCTGTCCCGCCGGGTCGGGAAGGGTCATGTGGGTGCCGTCGCAGTGGGTCGCATAGCCGCCCAGCGTCCATTCCACCGCGGCGCCGCGCGCCTGCGCATGGGCGGCCGACTCGATCACCAGGGCGGCCGCGCCTTCGCCGAGCGCGAAGCCGGTGCGCCCCGCCGCGAAAGGGCGGCAGCTGGTGGCGGGGTCGTCGCCCGGTGCCGCCGTCACGCGCATCGCGTGCCAGCTGGCCAGCGTGCTCGGCGTGAGCATGGCTTCGTGCCCGCCGACGATGGCAACGTCGATCCATCCGCCGCGGATGGCGCGCATCGCTTCACCGATGGCCACGGCCGACGACGCGCAGGCGCAGGCATAGGACAGCGCTGCACCGCGCGCGCCGAAGTGCAGGCCGATCTCGGCGACAGCGGCGTTCGGCATCGTGCTCAGCACGGTGGTCGGGCGCACGCGCTGGGCATCGGCATACAGCCCGCGCGCTGCGGCATCGAAGCTGGCGCTGCCGGCCATGCCGCTGCCCCAGTAGACGCCGAGGCGGTCGCCATCGAGCGCGGCGGCCGCGAGGCCGGAAGCAGAAAAGGCGGCGCGCGCCGCGGCCATCGCCATCGCCGTGCCCCGGTCGA
>CALRYR010000477.1:0-3887 GCA_943372425.1 Variovorax sp. YR752
TGATAGGCCATGAGGCGCAGGTACTCGGGAACGGCCGGGTCTTCCATGAAGCCCTGGTAGGCCGTCACGCGCCAGAAGCCGTGCGCCAACTGCTCGACCTGCAGCCGGTCGGCCGGGTACACGCGGGGAACGGGGCGGGTCCGGACGCACAGGACGATCACCCGCTCGTGCAGCACCTGGTTGTGCTTGAGGTTGTGCAACAGCGCGTGCGGCACGCTGCCCGGGTCGGCCGTCATGAAGACGGCGGTGCCATGCACGCGGTGCGGCATGTCGACCGCCAGGGCATCGATGAAGGGCGTCAGTTCGATGCGCTCCTCGGCCGTCGCCTGCTCGGTCACGCGCCGGCCCTTGGCCCAGGTCGTGAAGACGAACATCACCATCGCTGCGACCACCAGCGTGAGCCAGCCGCCTTCCGCGATCTTCAGGCTGTTGGCCGTGATGAAGGTCAGGTCGACGAGGGCGAAGAGGCCCACGCCGATGCTCACGGCCACCTTGTTCCAGCGCCACAGGCGCCATGCCACCACACCGGCCAGCAGCGTGGTGGTCAGCATCGTCACCGACACCGCAATGCCATAGGCGGCCGACAGCGCCCCGGAACTGCGGAAGGCCAGCACCAGCAGCAGGACGCCCGCCATCAGCAGCCAGTTCACCGTCGGCAGGTAGACCTGGCCGATGGCCGCGTCCGACGTCTGCACGATGCGCATGCGCGGCAGGTAGCCCATGTGCATGGCGTGCGCGGTCATCGAGAACGCACCCGAGATCACCGCCTGCGAGGCGATCACGGTGGCGCAGGCCGCCAGCGCCACCATCGGCAGCGTGGCCCAGGCCGGGAAGAGGCGGAAGAAGGGGTTGTCAATGGCCGTCGGGTCGGCCAGCACCAGCGCGCCCTGGCCGAAGTAATTGAGCACCAGCGCCGGCAGTGCGATGAAGGTCCACGCCATCCGGATCGACGCGGCGCCGAAGTGTCCCATGTCCGCATACAGCGCCTCGCCGCCCGTGAAGGCCAGGAAGACCGCGCCCAGCACACCCAGCGACTGCGCCTGGTGCGTGAACAGGAACTGCACCGCCCAACGTGGGTCGACGGCTTCGAGCACATGCGGGTTCTGGCCGATGTGGAGGATGCCGGAGACCGCTAGCACGCCGAACCACAGCAGCATCACCGGACCGAACATCCGGCCGACCGATGCCGTGCCCTTGCGCTGCACCAGGAAGAGCCCGATAAGGACCACCAGCGTGATCGGCACCACGTAGGGCTTGAACACGGGCGTGGCGACCTCCAGCCCCTCCACCGCCGACAGGACCGAGATGGCCGGTGTGATCAGGCTGTCGCCATAGAACATCGCGGCGCCGACGAGCCCCAGCCCGGCGACGGCCTTCCAGGCCCAGGGCCGGGCGCCGCCGTTCTCGAGCGCCTGGCCCGCCAGTCCCTGCAGGGTCAGGATGCCGCCTTCGCCGTCGTGGTCGGCACGCAGCACGAACACCACATACTTCAGCGTGACGACCAGCATCAGCCCCCACAGCACGAGCGACAACATGCCGAGCACGGCGCCGCGGTCCAGCGCGACGCCATGCGCCGGGCTCAGGCATTCCTTGAAGGCATAGAGCGGCGAGGTGCCGATGTCGCCGAAGACCACCCCGAGGGCGGCCACCATCAGCACGGATTTCGCGGCCCGACCGTCTTTCATGGGACCCACCAGTAGCGCAGCGCGTGGAAGAAGACCGGCGCCGCGAAGATCACCGAATCGAGCCGGTCGAGCATGCCGCCGTGGCCCTCGATCATGTGGCCCCAGTCCTTCACGCCGCGATCGCGCTTGATCGCCGACATCACCAGGCCGCCGAAAAAGCCCATCAGGCAGATGGTCAGCGCCATCAGCGCGGCCTGCCAGGGCGTGAAGGGCGTCGCCCAGTAGAGCGCCGCGCCCAGGGCCGTCGCACTGGCCACGCCGCCGATCAGGCCTTCCCAGGTCTTCGAGGGCGACAACTCCGGCGCCACCTTGCGCTTGCCGAAGAGCTTGCCCCACACGTACTGCAGCACGTCGCTGCCCTGCACGACGATCACGAGGAAGGCGATCAGCAGCAGGTTGCGGCCTTCGAAGCCGGGGATCTGCAGCGTGAGCAGGGCCGGCACGTGGCTGATGCAGAACACGCAGACCATCAGGCCCCACTGAATCTTCGACGTGCGTTCGAGAAAGCGCTGCGTGTCGCCGCCCACGGCCGCCAGGATGGGCAGCACCAGAAAGGCGTAGACCGGGATGAAGATCGCGTAGAGCCCGTACCAGTCGATCCAGATCAGGAAGTACTGCACCGGCAGCGCGATGAAGAAGGCCACCGCGATGGCGGCGTGATCGCCGCGCCGGGTGTAGGCCAGGCTCATGAACTCGCGCAGCGCGTAGAACGAGATCAGGTAGAACAGCACGATCACGCCGCCCTTGCCGAAGGCGAAGGACAGTCCGATGACGCCCACCATCACCCACCACGCGTTGACGCGCGAATTCAGGTTGTCGATCACCGAATGCGGCTGGCCGTACGCCACGCGCCACTTCAGCAGGGCGCCGATGGCCGAGGCGAGCACCAGCACGCCGAAGACGCCGCCGAAGAGCATCTGCGTGGTCTGGGTCGAGGGAGAGATGGTCATGCGCGGGCGTCCTCTGCCTTGTCGTACTCGGGGCGCAGGTCGAGCATCGCGGCGCGGGCGCGCGCGATGAAGGCGTTCTTGTCTTCGCCCTCGGCCAGCACCAGCGGCGCACCGTAGCGCACCGTGCAGGCCAGCGGAATCGGCACCAGCTTGCCCTTGGGCAGCACGCGTTTCAGGTTCTCGATCCACACCGGCACCAGCCGCACCTGCGGGCAGGCGCGCGCAATATGGAAAAGTCCGCTCTTCAATGGCAGCAGGATGTCGTCGCCGGTGTTGCGCGTTCCTTCGGGAAACATGATGAGCGAGTCGCCCGACTGCAGCGCCTCGGTCATCTGCTCGACCGGGTTGGGCGTGCCCGCGGTGGCGCCGCCGTCGCGCCGGATCATCAGCGCGTTGAACACGTCGACGCCGATGAAGCGCCGCATCGACGATGCCTCCCAGTAGTCCTGGCCCGCGACGGGCCGCGTCAGCGCGCGCAGGTCGGCCGGCAGCGTGGCCCACAGGAGCACGAAGTCGCCGTGGCTCGTGTGGTTGGCGAAGTAGAGCGTCTGCTCGGCCTTGGGCGTGGTGCCCGACCAGATGGCTCGCACGCCGGTCAGCAGCCGCGCGGCCAGCACGATTGACCAGGCCGCGATGACGGCGGCCACATGGCGCAGGCCGCTGCGAGGGGGAGAACTCATGGTGACGACGCTTCTTCTTGTGATGGAGCGGGGAGGGATCAGCGCAAGTCCTGTGTCAGGAGCGCCAGCAGGAACATCGCGCTCTGGCAAGCGACGGCGATGCCGTGGCGCTGCATCAGTTGCCGTGCGCCCTGCACCCGGTCGGCCAGCGCGCGCGGTGTGTCGGAGTCATCGGGCGAGTGGCGCAGGCCCAGCTTCTTCAGGGCGACGTCGAGCGTGCTGAGCGAGGGGATCGCGCCGCTCGCCAGCCCGTCGAACAGGCCGACGTCGAGCCGCAGCCGCAGCGCCATGTAGCGCTCGAAGACGCCGATGATGGCGACCGCGCCGAAGCCCATGCAGGACAGCATCGACAGCGACCGCCCCGTCAACGCCAGCACGCCGAGCGCGATCAGGCTGAGGCCCAGCCCCCACGCCGCGATGACGCCGGCGGCCTGCAGCAGACGGGCGGTGGCGGTGCAGAGGGCGCGTTCGTGGTCGGTCATGGCGTGCGAGTGTGCCGTGTCGCGTGGTCGAGTGCCTGCCGCCAGGCGCTGCGCAACACCATCTGCGGCCGTGCGCGGCGCACCTGCGCT
>CALRYR010000478.1:0-3881 GCA_943372425.1 Variovorax sp. YR752
GGCAGGATGCGCAGACGCGTGCCGATCGGGAAGCGTGTGGTGACATCGGGCTCGGGCGTGCCTTCGCGGGACACGATGCCGTGTTCCTGGTTCGCACTGGACAGCAGGTAGCCCGGCAGCAGTTCGCCATCGACCGTGCAGACCTGGCCGTACCCGAAGTCCTGCCCCATGCGCGCGGTGCCGCGGTCGCGGCTCATGGCCATCCACCCGGCGTCGACGATGGCCCAGCCCTTCTCGGCCTGGTGGCCGATCACGGTGGTGAGCACGCTCAGCGCGATGTCGTCGGGGCGGCACACGCCGACGTTGTGCATCACCAGGTCGAAGAACACATACACGCCGGCGCGCAGTTCGGTCACGCCGTCGAGGCGAGTCGCTTCTAGCGCGGTGGGCGTGGAGCCGACGCTGACCACCGGGCATGGCAGCCCGGCCGCGCGCAGCCGCTCGGCGGCCTGCACGCAGCCGGCGCGCTCCTGCTCGGCCAATGCGGCAAGCGCGGCGGGTGTGTTCAGTTCATAGCTCGATCCCGCATGGGTCAGCACGCCGCCCAGGCGCATGCCGCCGTCGTGCAGCACGCGGCCGATGTCGAGCAGCGCGTCTTCGCCGGGCTTGATGCCGGAGCGGTGGCCGTCGGTGTCGATCTCGATCAGAACTTCGAAGGCCTCGTCGTGGCGCCGACCGAAATCGGCGATGGCGCGCGCGCCGTCGAGGCTGTCGGTGATGATCTTCAGGTCGCAGCCGCGCCGGCGCAGCGCCAGCGCGTGGTCGAGACGATGCGCAGCCATGCCGACCGCATAGAGGATGTCTGTCACGCCGTCGGCGAAGAACTGGTCGGCCTCTTTTAGCGTCGAGACCGTGATGCCGCGCGCGCCCGCCGCGATCTGCGCGGCCGCCACCGGGGCGCACTTGGTGGTCTTCACATGCGGGCGAAAGCGCACGCCCAGCGCGTCGGCCTGCTGCTGCATGCGCGCGATGTTGCGCTGCATGCGCGGCAGCGCGATGAGGGCGGCGGGGGTGTCAAGGGTCTGGAGCGGGTCGATGGGCATGGCGGAACTTTAGAGCCTTTGCAGCGCACCGTCGCCAGACAAAAAAAGCGCCCCGAAGGGCGCTGTAGAACGGCGCCTTGCGGCGCCGCGAGGAGGGATTTTCCCAACCGGTTCGGCTCAGAGGATGCCGAAGATCTTCAAGGCGATGATGGCGACGAGTGGCACGCCGCACAGCCAGAGAATGATGCTTTTCATGACAGCCTCCGAGGCTTGAGTGAGTAAGGCTCCAGCCTAGGGGCCGGCGCCGGGTCGGAACTGCGGGAGAAGGCATGCCGATGGCGTGGGCCGGTGCCTACAGCCGGCCCGCCCGCTACATCACGGTCGCATGCGGGTGCAGCGGATGCGCCAGCGTGTCGGCGATGAGCCGCAACGCCTGATCGCAATCGTCGCGCGACATCGGCCCGCCCAGGCAGATGCGCACGGCCTCGGGCGGGTTGCCGTCGGTCGAGAAGGCCGCGCTCGCGACCACGCCCACGTTCTGCGTGCGCAGGTACGACGCGAACTCCACCATGCTCCAGGCCGACGACAGCGGCAGCCACAGGTGGAAGCTCTCGCTCGGCGCGGCCATGCCGTACGCGCCCAGATGCTTTTGCGCCATCGCCTGCCGAACATTCGATTCGGTGCGGATGGCCTGCAGCATCGCATCGGCCGTGCCGTCTTCGACCCACAGCGTCGACAGCGCGTTGGTGATGGGCGAGGCCATCACCGTGGTCGCGCGCAGCGCGCCCGCGAGCCGTTGCGACTGCCGCGCGCTGGGCGATCGCACATAGGCGTTGCGCAGCCCCGCGCCCAGCGTCTTCGAGAAGCCGGTGATGTAGTAGGTGAGGTCGGGCGCCATCGACGCGAGCGTCGGCGGCATCTGGCGCGGCAACAGGCCGTAGGCGTCGTCCTCGATGATCGGTATCGCGTAGCGCAGCGCGATGTCGGCCAGCGCTTCGCGCCGCGCGCGGGAGATGGTTGCGGTCGTCGGGTTGTTGATGGTCGGGTTGACGTACAGCGCCTTCGGCTTGAGCGTCTTGCACGCATGCTCGAAGGATTCGCCCATCGGCCCCTCCTCGTCGAGCGGCAGCGCATGCAGCTGCACGCCGAGCTGCGTGGCGATCGCCTTCACGCCCGGGTACGTCAATGCCTCGACGCAGATCAGTTCGCCCGGCCGCGCGAGCTGCGAGAACAGCGCGGCCAGCACGCTGTGGATGCCGGGGCACACCAGCATCTGGTCGATCCTGCAATCGGGGATGCGCGGGCGGATCCATTGCATGCCGGCTTCGCGGTCGCGCACCGTGCCGCCGAAGTCCTGGTAGCGCAGCAGGTCGTACACGTCGGTGTCGGCCATCACGCGCGCCGCGCTCTCCTTCATGCGGTCGAGCAAGCCAGCGTCCTGCGGCTCGGGCGGCAGGTTCATCGTCATCTCGGCGCCGCCGCCACCGCGCAGCGGCACGGCCGGGCTGGTGCCGCGGATGAAGGTGCCGGTGCCCGCGCGCGAGTCGATCAGCCCGCGCTTGCGCGCCTCCGCGTAGCCACGCGCCACCGTCGTGTAGTTCAGCCGCAGCTCGATCGCCAGGTCGCGCAGCGTGGGCAGCTTGTCGCGTGCGGTCAGGCGGCCGGTGCGGATGTCCTCGGCGATGAGATCGGCGAGCAGCAGGTAGGCCGGCTTGTCGCTGGCTTCGAGGCGCTTCTGCCAGGGTTGGGTGATCTTGATCATGGCGAGTTGATCGCATCCATTGATTGCATGTGTGCGGGTGGATGGACGCATGAAGCGTGCCGCGTTCAGTTAGGGGTGATGCCTTGATCGCGTGCATTCAGGCCCATTGATCGGGTGCATTGATCGCATGAGAAACGCATCAATCGGGTGCGCCGTCGTGCCTCGGCAGCCGCCGGCGCGGGCGCTACAGCGCGTTGCAAATATTTTTTTGCGGCCGCGCGGCGCATCGCTGTTGCTTGATCGCGCATTGATCGCATGCAAGCGTCGGTGGGGTGGCACATCGCATGCAAAAGAGAAGGGCGCGCAATCAAACCCATCCCAACGTTTTTCAACTGGAGTCACCCCATGCCCGCAGTCACCAAAGCCCCGAACGTCGCCGGCGAACACCTCGTCGACTACGAAGAGAAAGTCTTCGAGGACGTCAAGGCCGAGCCCGGCGAGAAGGCGCTGGTCACCTTCCACACCGTGGCCTTCGAAGGCTCGATCGGCTTCGTCAACCTGCTGCAGGCCACGCGTCTGAAGCGCAAGGGCTACGAAACCTCGGTGCTGCTCTACGGCCCTGGCGTCACGCTCGGCGTGCAGCGCGGCTTCCCGACGCTGGGCGACGAAGCCTTCCCGGGCCATCAGAACTTCAACAAGCAGATCGTCAAGTTCATGGAAGAGGGCGGCAAGGTCTACGCCTGCCGCTTCGCGCTGCAGGCGCTGTACGGCCACGGCGAAGGTGCGCTGATCCCGGGCATCAAGCCGATCAATCCGCTCGACGTGCTGGACATCGTGCTGCTGCACAAGAAGGCCGGCGCCGTCATCCTCGACACCTGGACACTGTGAGATGAGCCGGATCGTCCGCGCCGCAGCCGTCCAGATCGCGCCCGACTTCGAGAACGTCGACGGCACCCTGAACCGGGTGTGCGCGGCGATCGACGAGGCCGGCGCGAAGGGCGTGCAGCTGATCGTCTTCCCGGAAACCTTCCTGCCGTATTACCCGTACTTCTCGTTCGTGCAACCGCCCGTGCTGCAGGGCCCGGCCCACATCCGCCTCATGGAGCGCGCGGTGGTGGTGCCGGGGCCGGTCACGCTGACGGTGGCCGAACGGGCGCGTGCCCACGGCATGGTGGTCGTGCTCGGCGTGAACGAGC
>CALRYR010000479.1:0-3873 GCA_943372425.1 Variovorax sp. YR752
TCCAGGAATCCAACATGAAATTGAACCTGAAGCTGAATCGGAAGAACGTGCAGTTTCTTGTCGCGCCTGCCATCGGCGTCCTCGGCGGTGCGGCCTGCCTGGCGTTGTCGACGGCGAGCCTCGCCGGTGCGGCCTGTGCGGTGGTATTGGTGGGTGGTGGTGCCGCGGCGGGACGGCTCGCCATGAAGGCGCAGCAGTCGAACGACGAGGGATTGCGCCTCTACTTCATGGGACATCGGGCCTTCAGCGCCGACGTGGCGCCGGTCTGGTCCGGCCAGATCGAGGCCTCGCGCAGCCAGATGGAAGACGCCATCGCCGCGCTGAGCGAACGCTTCGCGGGCATCGTGCAGAAGCTCGGGCAGATGCTGTCGGAATCGGGCAGCGGTGGCGGCACCTCGGATGCGGCCGCAGCCGCTCTCTATGCCGACAGCCAGCAACAGCTCCAGGCCGTCGTCGCTTCGCTGCGCGATGCGATGCAGAGCAAGGCGCAGATGCTCGACAAGGTGCAGGGGCTGCAGAGCTTCGTCGGCGAACTCCGCGAGATGGCCGATGGCGTGTCGCGGCTGGCGCAGCAGACCAACCTGCTGGCCATCAACGCGGCCATCGAGGCGGCGCATGCGGGCGAGAGCGGCCGCGGCTTCTCACAGGTGGCGCAGGAGGTGCGCGCGCTGTCGCGGGCGTCCGGCGAGACGGGCCGGCTCATTGCCAGCAAGACCGGTGCGATCCGCGCCGCCATCGACGACGTGCGCAGCGTGGCCGAGGTCACGCGCTCGCAGGAACAGCAGGTCGTCTCGGTGTCCGAGACACGCATCCGCGACGTGCTCGCGCAGTTCCAGGGTTTGACGGGCTCGCTCGCGGATTCGGCAGCGTTCCTGCGCGACGAGAGCGCCGGCATCCAGGCCGAGGTCAACGATGCGCTGGTGCAGCTTCAGTTCCAGGACCGCGTGAGCCAGGTGCTGGCGCATGTGCGCGACAACATTTCCCGCATGCCGAACGTGGTGCAGGACCACTGCGACGCCTGCGAGCGCGACGGCGACCTGCAGCCGCTGGAGGCGGCGGGCCTGCTGAAGGAGCTCGAGGCCACCTATGCGATGGCCAGCGAGCGCGACATCCACAAGGGCCCGGCCGATGGCAAGGCTGCGGCACCGGCCCCGCAGAACGAGATCACTTTCTTCTAGAGGAATATTCCCATGGCAAAGACCATCCTGATCGTCGACGACTCCGCCTCGGTGCGCCAGGTCGTCGGTATTGCGCTGAAGGGCGCGGGGTACGACGTCATCGAGGGCCGCGACGGCCAGGATGCGCTGACCAAGCTCACCGGGCAAAAGGTGCACCTGATCGTCAGCGACGTGAACATGCCCAACATGGACGGCATCACCTTCGTCAAGAACGTCAAGGCCATGCCTGCCTATCGGTTCACGCCGGTGATCATGCTCACCACGGAGAGTCAGGAAACCAAGAAGCGCGAAGGCCAGGCGGCCGGCGCCAAGGCATGGGTGGTCAAGCCCTTCCAGCCGGCCATGCTGCTGGCGGCGGTCGAGAAGCTGGTGCTGCCATGAGCGCGCGCGCGCCGCTCGCTCTTGAGGGCGAGCTCACCATCTATGGTGCTGCCGAACTGCAGGCACGGCTGCTCGCTGCCTTGGCCGATGCGCCCGGCGGTCTCGACATCGATCTGTCCGGCGTGACCGAACTCGACAGCGCTGGCGTGCAACTGCTGATGGCCACGCGCCGCGCGGCACTGGCCAGCGGCCGCACCGTGACACTCTGCGCACCGAGCGACGCCGCACGCGACGTGCTCGCGCTCTTCGACCTCGCATCCTTCTTCGACATGGCGACGACGACTTCGCCGCAGGGAGAGCCCGCATGAACATGGACGAAGCCCTCCAGACCTTCTTCCTCGAGTGCAGGGAACTGCTCGAAGACATGGACACCGCGCTGCTCGGCGTGCTGCAGGAAGAAGACCCCTCCGATTCGATCAACGCGATCTTTCGCGCGGCGCACACCATCAAGGGGTCGGCCGGCCTGTTCGGCCTCGACTTCATCGTGGAGTTCGCCCACGTGGCCGAGAGCGTGCTCGACAAGGTGCGCGCTGGCGCGTTGCCGTTGGACGACGACATGGTCACGCTGCTGCTGGCCTGCGGCGACCATGTCGGCAGCCTGGTCGACGGCGCGGCAGCGGGCCACACCGAGGCCGACGACGACATGAAGGCACGCGCTGCGCCGCTGCTGGTGCAATTGCACCGGCACCTCGGCAGCGCGCCGCCCCAGGCGCCGACGGCTGCGCCGCAGGCCGTGGCGGCGGCGGCCGGTGCCGAGTCGGACCCGGCGCACTGGCACATCTCGCTGCGCTTCGGCACCGACGTGCTGCGCAACGGCATGGACCCACTGTCCTTCGTGCGCTACCTGAACAAGCTGGGCACTGTCACCGCCATCGCCACCGTGCCGGACGCGCTGCCGGCACTCGCCGAGATGGACGCCGAGTCGTGCTACCTGGGCTTCGAACTCGCGTTGCGCAGCAGCGCGGACCGCGCCGCCATCGAAGGCGCCTTCGAGTTCGTGCAGGACGACTGCACCGTGCGCATCGTGCCGCCGGGCAGCCCGGTGGCCGACTACCTCGACCTGCTCGGCGCCGATGGCGTGCGGGAGATGGGCGAGATCCTGGTGCACTGCCGCAGCCTCACGCAGGCGGCGCTGGACGCGGCGCTGGCCGAGCCGGCTGACGCTTCGCCGTCCGCTGTCACGCCCGCTACCGCCGCACCCGCTGCAGCCGCCGCAGCCGTCGATGCAGCCGCGCCGCGCCAACGCGCCGCCAAGGATGCGAAGGCCGGTGAAACGCAATCGGTGCGCGTCGATGCCGACAAGCTCGACCGCCTGGTCGACCTGGTCGGCGAGCTGATCACGGCATCGGCGACGGCCAGCGTGGCAGGTCGCCACCTGCAGAGCACGGCCCTGCATGAAGCGCATTCGACGCTCCTGGGCCTGGTGCAGGAAGTGCGCGACAGCGCATTGCAACTGCGCATGGTGAAGATCGGCGCGACCTTCAACCGCTTCAAGCGCGTCGTGCATGACGTCTCGCGCGAGATCGGCAAGGACATCGCGCTCGAGATCTACGGCGAGGACACCGAACTCGACAAGACGGTGGTCGAGAAGATCGCCGACCCGCTGACGCACCTGGTGCGCAACAGCATGGACCACGGCATCGAGAACGCCGTGCTGCGCGCCGAACGCGGCAAGCCCGCGCGCGGCACGGTCACGCTCAACGCGTACCACGACTCCGGCAGCATCGTCATCGAAGTGAGCGATGACGGCGGCGGGCTCTCGCGCGACCGCATCCTGGCCAAGGCGGTGGAACGCGGGCTGATCGAGCCGGGCAAACAGCTCAGTGACCCGGAGATCTACGGTTTGATCTTCGAGCCCGGCTTCTCGACGGCTGAGCAGGTGACGAACCTGTCGGGCCGCGGCGTCGGCATGGACGTGGTCAAGCGCAACATCACCGCGCTGCGCGGCGTGGTCAGCGTCGACAGCCGGCCGGGCGAGGGTGCCACCGTGACGGTGCGCCTGCCGCTGACGCTGGCGATCATCAACGGCTTCCAGGTCACTGTCGGCAATGCCGTGTTCGTGCTGCCGCTGGACGTGATCGAGGAGTGCGTGGAGTTCGCGTCGGAAACCGGCCACGACTACGCCGAACTGCGTGGCCAGGTGCTGCCCTTCATCCGGTTGCGCGAGCTGTTCAAGGTGGCGGGTGAGCCCAGCGCACGCCAGAGCATCGTCGTCGTCAAGCAGGGTGCGCAGCGCTTCGGCCTGATCGTGGACCGGTTGCTCGGCGAGGCGCAGACCGTCATCAAGCCGATGGCGCCGATGTTCGCGCATCTC